>CAVAMP010000040.1:0-20581 GCA_963589825.1 Flexilinea sp.
GTGTCAAGGATGGTGATGTCCTTCTTGTCAACATTGAGGCCGAGCGCTACGAGTCCTTCTGCGATCTGGGCAGTTGTTACGGAACCGTAGATCTTGCCGCTTTCGCTGACCTTTGCGCTAACCTTAACTACGACCTCTGCGAGTTTGGCTGCGAGAGCCTCTGCATCGGCGCGGAACTTAGCCTCTTTGTGAGCCCTCTGGCGGAGGTTCTCAGCGTGTACCTTCTTTGCTGAAGGAGTTGCGAGAGTCGCATAGCCCTGAGGGATGAGGTAGTTGACAGCATATCCTGTCTTTACTTTGACGATGTCGTCAGCGTGACCGAGGTTGGCCACATCTTTCTTCAAGATAATTTCCATATAGCTGTCCTCCTATTATTTCATAAGGTCTGTTACGTATGGAAGAAGTGCGAGGTGACGTGCACGCTTAACGGCCTGGGAAACCTTCCTCTGGAATTTGAGGGAAGTTCCGGTGATGCGGCGAGGGAGAATCTTACCCTGCTCGTTGAGGAACTTCTTGAGGAACTCAGCGTCCTTGTAGTCCACATATTTGATTCCTGCCTTCTTGAAACGGCAATATTTCTTCTTTCTTACCTCTACTGTAGGAGGGTTAAGATAACGGATTTCATTGTTCTGTGCCATAGTTTACTCCTCCTTCTTTGCTGCCTTGTTAGCCCTTCTCTTCGCTGCGTAAGCAACTGCGTGCTTGTCCATAGCGAATGTGAGGAAGCGGATGATGCGCTCGTCACGGCGATACTGAGTTTCGAGCTGAGCGATTACTGAAGGCTCTGCCTTGAACTCGATGAGATAATAGAAACCTGAAGTCCTCTTCTGAATTGGATATGCCAACTGCCTGAGACCCCAGTCCTCTTCGTACACGATTTCACCACCATTCTCTTTGATGAATCCGGTGTACTTGGCAACCGCTTCCTTCATCTGAACATCAGACAAAACGGGAGTTGCAATGAAAACGGTTTCGTACTGTTTGATCATTTTGTTTGTAAATAAATGTTTATAAATAAATTGCAGTCCATCTGCGCTCCGCCAGTAGGTACGGATTTCACAAATGGGCTGCAAATTTAGAGTTTTTTTATCAAATTCCCAACTTTTTCGCAAAAACTATAGAGCAGGGGATGAAGAAAAGGATGGGATACAAGGCTCTCGACGATGCCCAATACCGGAGCAACCTTTGGGTTGTGAGGATTTGGGAGAGGAGAGGAACGCAGTAGACCGCCTTTTATTCGCCCCGTCCATTATTTGGTTGCCGCTTCAATCTTTTTCATCAGGGCGAACATAATCAAAGCGGCGATAAGGCAGAGCGCGATGAGAATGCCCCAGTTGAACATAAGCGGAATCTTGTTCCAGAGCATGGAAGGAATTGAGCTCAGGTAGTTTCCGATGGCGGTGGCGGCGAACCAGCATCCCATCATCGCACCCTTGTACTTTGGAGGCGCAACCTTTGACACGAAAGAGATGCCCATCGGGGAGAGTAGCAGTTCCGCGAATGTGAGGGTGAGGTAGGTCGAAATGAGCCAGGATGGGCTGAGAATGCTCTGAGTCTGTCCGTCGGCAAGGTCCATAGGAGAAGTGAGCCCCACTGAAGCGACGGTGATGATTACGAATCCAAGAGCCGCCACAAGCATACCGTAGGCGATTTTCTTAGGAGCGGAAGGTTCCTTGCCCTTAGCTGCAAGAGCGCCGAAAATGGCCATCGAAACCGGAGTCAGAGCCACCACAAAGAACGGGTTGAACTGCTGGAAGTCTGAAGGCTGTGCGAGGACCGTATCCGGAGTGTTGAAGAAGTACAAAAGCACGGCACCCGCCCAAAGAACGAGGGTTGAAACGCCGGAGAGAATCTTTCCTTTTTTAGTCTCCGCCTGGAAAAATCCGAATGCTGTGTAAACTGAGACTGCGATAAGGGCCAGAATCCATATATTGAACCAGAGCCTCATAGGGCCAGCGACGGTGAGGTCGGTGTACTTTTTGGCGAAGAATGTGAGGGCCGAACCGTTCTGGTGGAATGCCATCCAGAAGAAGATTACGACGGCGAACACGAGGAAGAGAGCGACGAGGCGGTCTTTGGTCTGCTTAGGGGTGAGTTCCTCCACAGGGGCGGAAGTTGCCTTGCTCTGCTTTGCGGTAACATCGGCGTGCTTGAACCAGCTGCGGCAGGCGAAATAGATTGCCACGGAGAAGATGAGCGAGATGCAGGCCACTCCGAAGCTGAGGCCGTATGCGTCAGAAAGAGCCGAAAGATATGCGGGGTCCTGGCAGGCGGCGTCGTAGACGAAGCCGTGTCTTGCGAGCACGGTCTCGGTGATTTTCCTGGCCATTGAAGGGGCGAACATAGCGCCGATATTGATGGCCATATAGAAGAGACTGAAGGCGGAATCGCGTTTTGACGCATACTTGGGGTCATCATAGAGATTGCCCACAAGCACCTGAAGATTTCCCTTGAAGAGTCCCGTGCCCACAGCGACCAGAGTCAGTCCGCCGAACATAACGAGTTTGGCGGCAAGACCGTTCCCCACCGGCAGAGCAAGGGAGAGGTAGCCGAGGAACATCACGGCGATACCTATTGTAACACATTTTCCATAGCCGATTTTGTCTGCGAGAATACCTCCCACAAGCGGCATAAAATAGACTCCGGCGAGGAAGATGGCATAGACCTGTCCGGCCGCAGCCTCGCTCCATCCGAAACGGGCCTGCATCAGCAGGGTGAGGATTGCCAGCATCGTGTAGTATCCGAAACGCTCACCGGTGTTGGCGAGGGCGAGGGCATAAAGTCCTTTTGGTTGTCCTTTGAACATATTGATTTATTTTTACCTATTATACTATATAACGCCTTAGACCGCCTTTTAACGACCACTTTCAGACTTTTCCGGGATTGCCGATAAAACGGCTTTGAGGAACTCCCACACCTTCGCAACCGAAGGAATGTTGGCCCTCTCGTCAGGAGAGTGAGGACTCAGAAGAGTCGGGCCGAAGGACACCATATCCCAGTGAGGGTAGGCTCCGCTGAGGATTCCGCACTCGAGGCCTGCGTGAATTGCCATCACTGAAGGCTCCTTGCCGTAGAGCGAGCTGTACACCTTCTTTATCGTGGCGAGGATTGCCGAAGACGGGTTCGGAGCCCATCCTGAGTATGCGCCCTCGAACGAAGTCTTTGCTCCAAGAAGAGAGAAAACAGCCTCAAAGCGCTGCGCGAGGGCATCTTTTGCAGAGTCGACGCTGCTTCGCATAAGGGTGCTCACATAGAACTGTCCCTTTCCAATCTTGACCATAGCAAGGTTGTTGGAAGTCTCCACAAGATTAGGGATGTCGGCGCTCATCCTCTCCACGCCGTCAGGGCAGGCTAGAATTGCGCAGACAAAGCGGACCGCGTCATCCTTAGGCACATAGAGGCACTCGTCCTCCGTGCAGCACTCCCCTTCCGCGCACTCGTACGGAGCGAAAATCATCTCTGCGTCCGGGTCTGTGGTGGAGTACTCGGCCTTTATGAATGAGAAGGCTTCCTGGGCGACTTTCTTCACTTCGTCAGACTTTCCCTTAGGGATGTAGAGGGTTGCGAAAGCCTCGCGCGGAATGGCGTTGCGAAGTGTACCTCCCTCAAGGTCAAGAAGTTGCGCCGGGGTCTTTGTAAGAACATTGTAGAGAACACGGGCAATGACCCTGTTGGCGTTGGCGCGGTAGAGGTTGATATCCATTCCGGAGTGTCCCCCCTTGAAGCCTTTGGCGGCAAGAGTCCAGCACTCCCAGTCCTTCTCGGGCTCAGCGGGGGTGTAGGAAGCCTCGGCGGTGGCATCCACGCCGCCTGCGCAGCCGACATAGATTTCACCCTCGGTCTCGGAGTCGAGATTGAGGAGGATTTCGCCCTTGAGAACGCCCGGTTTGAGGGCCTGGGCTCCGGTCATACCGGTCTCCTCGTCGAAGGTCACGAGAACTTCGAGCGGTCCGTGCTTGATGTCGTCGGACTCGAGAACTGAAAGCGCGAGAGCGACTCCGAGGCCGTTGTCGGCTCCGAGAGTGGTGCCCTTTGCGCGGACCCAGTCCCCGTCGATTACGGTCTCGATCGGGTCTTTCTCAAAATCGTGCACGGTGTCGGCGTTTTTCTGCGGCACCATATCCATATGGCCCTGAAGAATGACGCCTTTCATATTTTCGTAACCCACAGTGGCGGGTTTTCTGATAATCACATTTCCGATGGGCTCGCCGTCGATGATGGTCTCAAAGCCGTGGCTGACGCCCCAGTTGTAGAGATAGGCCGCGATTTTCTCCTCGTGCTTCGAAGGCCTCGGGATGCGGGTTATCTCATAAAAATTCTTCCACACGATCTGTGGGTTCAAATCTTTGATTGTCATAATGTTATATAATTTATTCACTATTTTTCAACTTAACGGGGAGTTCAGCGTCTTTCGCCCTCCCTCTCCCCTATTTCTTCTCCACCGGGACAAGAGCGTCATAGGTGGTGGAATAGCCAAGCTGCGGGATGGAAACAGTTCCCTGCAGAAGCACATTCACTCCGTCACGAAGCTTCAGTTTGCACTCGGCCGGGACGAACTCTGTTTTCGTCTGCCATTTCATTCCCTGAGGAGCCTTCGGCTGCTTCTTCTTTTTTGCGGAAGCCTCCGGGGCGGCGCTTTCGTCCGGAAGGTTGGTCGGGGTGAGTTCAAGGGTCACCATCCTGCCTTCAAGATGCTCTGCCGGAAGAAGGGCGTTGTCCCCCACGCGGAAAGCCACATAGATGTTGCCGGCGTTGTCGGCGGAAGGGGTGAGGAAGAAGGTGTTGGAGCACTCGAGGCGCTCGGTGTAGCCGAGGAAGAGTTTGAGAAGTTCCTTCTCCTGCCGGTCAAATTCCTTGAGGGTCAGCGCGAGGCTCTCGCCGGAAAGGGACATATCGGTGTCGCCGGTAAGGATCTGATAGCGTTTCCCCCTGATGTCCAAAATCTGGTCTGCGGCCTTTGCAGCGGCCATTTCAATGCTGCGCTGCCCGACCGACGAGCGAAGAAGCGGAACTGAGGAGTAATCCGCCCGGTCGCTGCCCTGCTCTCCTTTCGAGAAGGAAAGCGGAGCGGGAGCGCTGCCCTTTTCCTCGGCGGTAATCACCACGGAAGTGATTTCGGTGGAGGTGAGAGAGTTCTGGGAGGCCGTAAGCCCGAGATATTTTTCTGCATATTTGGCGTATGGCCCGGCATAAAACCTCTCAGTGCTGGCCTTGACCTCAATTTTCAAACTTACCGGAGTCTGAGCCGCCGCGCAGACGCAGGCCGCCGCTCCCAACAAGACTAAAATAAATCGTTTCATAAATCTATTTTTTTAGTTGTAAAAACTTTCATTTCAAACATAGGTAAACTGATTTTTTAAGGATGAAGTGCAAGGCTTGCGACGAAGGGGAAACCGGAGCAACCTGAGGGTTGTGAGGATTTCACCAAGGAGTATAACGCAGCAATTCGCCTTAAAAAACAGTTTACATTTATACCCATCTCTTATGCGACCATAGCCAGTTGGACGGATGTCTTCTGATTTCCGCCTCCAGGCAGTCGTAGTACCGCCGGATAATGTCCCGTGGAGCCATCTGCGAGGCATCATCGCATATCTTTATGAAGCTAACGTCGTAGTGTCCCCTCGCGGTCCTCTCAAAATTCATATAGAAAACCGGATAGCCGAACTTGTGCGCAATCTCGGCAGGTCCTAGGAACGCCCTTGTCGGCTGATGGAGAAACTCTCCCATATCCACCCAGGACACGTCCGGTCGCTGGTCTATGTTCAGGAAATAGGCCAGTTTCTCTCCCCTGTGGCTCAGCATATAGCGGAGCAGCTGACGGGATTCGAGCATCATATCCTTAGTTGGGCTGAGGGCCGTGCGGTTGTCCCGGAAAAACTCGTCCCAGACTTTGTTGCTCAGAGCCTTGTACACGCACCTGAGCCTGTCCTCCGGGATGGTCATCACTCCTGTCGGGGAATCGGGGCAGGGAGAATGCGGAATGCCGCCCATAAGCTCCCAGTTGCCGCAGTGGGAATAGAGAATCACCACTGAGGGGGCCGCCTCGTAGGCCTCGCCGAGCTCCTTGTAGTCCTTGACGGTGATAAGCCCGCTCCGGTACATTTTCTCGGGCGAAGCGCCCGCAAACCAGATGGCCTCGACTATGATTTCGGCGACATGGCGGTAGTATTCGCGGGAAAACTGCTTCAGAGAGTCATAGTAGTACTCGGTGTAGGGGAAGGAGCGTCCGAGATTTATGGCGACGATTTCTCTTCTGTAGTGGACCACGCTGCGCATCACCCACGCGATAAAATCCGCCCAGAAGTAGTGAACCTTGAGCGGAAAGAGCGCCTGAAAGCGTACAGCGCACTTTAGCAGAAAGAGTTTGAATTTCTTCATAATCTTGCAAATATACCATTTTTCTTGTAAAAGTTGAAAACAGAGTTTAATTTTGCATCTCTTCGGCGCGGGAGAGCTTGTGTAAGGGGGGGAAATGCGTGGGATTTGAGAGTTTGATTAGAGAGAAAAGGTTTATATATGAATAAGTTAGATACTTGCGAAAGTTGAATAAATAAGTTAGCTTCTTGCGAAGGTTAAGGCTCAGAATATCGGTTTTATGACAGACTCGACAAAGGCTCTGCTAATTCAGTGGGCGGACAAATACAATGACATTCAATACTTTACGGAAGACCCGATAGTTTTTCCGAGGCATTTCGCGGAAAAGTTCCGTAGGGGCGAATGCTCCCGGGCGGATGTGGAGATTGCTGGAGTTGTGGCCGCGCACCTTGCCTGGGGACGAAGGAGTATGATTGTGAGGGACTGCCGCAGGGCCCTTGACGAAATGGGGTGGAAGCCGTATGATTATGTGATGCGGGGGGAGTGGAGAAGAGACCCTGGGAGCCTTCACCGCACGGTGAAATGGAGCGAATTTGCCGCGATATGCTCACGCCTAAGGGATTTTTACAGCGGCCACGACTCCTCTTTCAGCCTTGAGGAAGCCTTAGAAGGAAAGGCGTCAAACTGCCCCTCCCCCACTCTTGAAAGCCTCAGCGCGAAGGATTTCCGGACTGCGGTTTACGCTCAGAAACCGGATCCGAAGGCCCCTGACAAGAAAATAAATATGCTCCGGCGGTGGATGACCCGCGACGACGGAAAGGTGGACCTCGGGATTTGGAAGAACACTGACAAGCGCAGCCTCATAATCCCGCTGGACGTGCACGTGTATGAGGTAGCGACGGCCCTCGGGCTCACATCCCGGCGGCAGAAGGACCTCGCGACGGCTCTTGAAATCACCGATGCCTTCAGGGATATATTTCCGGATGATCCGTGCCTGGGGGACTTCGCGTTATTTGGATACGGTATCACCGGAGGGAATGCTGAATAGAGCGGGACTTAAATAAAAAAGATACCCAATCGATTGGGACAAAAAGATATAAAGTGCATCTACTTGGAGGATTTGTAAATGCCAATGCCAAAACTCTACATAGTATCGGGATGCAACGGGTCGGGAAAAACGACAGCGTCATATTCGCTGTTGCCCGAGATGCTCGAATGCAGCCAGTTCGTGAATTCAGACGAGTTCGCGAAGGGGCTTTCGCCATACGGACCGGAGAAGGTTCCGCTCCAGGCCAGCCGGTATATGTTGATGAAAATCAGATACCTTTTCAGGAAAAGGAAGGATTTCGGCATCGAGACTACACTCGCCACAAGGACGCTTCTGAAGATGGTCTCCGACGCGCAGAAGGACGGTTACTTCGTCACCGTCATATATTTCTGGCTCGAGAGCCCCTCTCTTGCGGCGGAAAGAGTGAAGTCGAGAGTGGAGAAAGGCGGGCACAACATCCCCGAGGAAACGATTGTGAGAAGGTACTATATGGGTCTGAAATACTTCTTCGAAGACTATATGAAGGTCTGCGACCGATGGATTCTGGCCGACAATTCCTTCCCGCCGTTCAAGGTTGTGGCGGAAGGCTTCAGGGAAACCGGAGAGGTGATCGTGAGGGATGCGCAGACTTTCGACAAGATTAAAAGCGTTTATGAAGACTTCAAAAACAACTCCGTCCTTGAACAGCTCCCATCAGGAAACTTCGCAGGAGAATGCCCCGGGAGCGGGTCCGCTGCAGTATCTCAACCTGTTCAGGGTCAAGGAGAGTGAGCTTGAGGAGCACATTGCCCTCGCTCTCGGGCAGGGAGCGGACTTCGCCGACCTCTATTTCGAATACACATCCTACTCAAATCTGCTTCTGAAGGACTCCCAGGTCACTTCAGGGGGCTGTCACGAAGACTACGGAACGGGAGTGAGAGTGCTCTGCGGCGAAAGGACGGGCTATGCCTACTGCGAAACCACACGCAGGGAGGACATCCGCGCGGCGGTGAAGGCGGCCGGGGCAATCTGCACCTCCGGACAGGGCCTCGGACAGGGAGCCTACCGGGTGCTGTCCGAGGGCGGATATACATCCGGCCACACTGCGGAACAGGGCGGAAGGGCCTGTGAAGAACGCGCAAAGACGGCAAGCGAAGGCCCGCTCTACGGAATGACTGAGGACTGGGAAAGCTGCAGCAGGGAGAGGATGATCGCTCTTCTCAAGGGCGCCGAGGCGAAACTTCGCGCGATGGAGCCCCGCACAGAGAAAGTCATAGCCCAAATTTCCGACAGCGTCTCAAGGATAATGATGTACAATTCCCTCGGGGAGCTCACCGCAGAAACCCGTCCGATGGGAAACATAACGCTATCCGCAGTTTTCAGCGGACGCGATGCCGCGGGGAAGCCTTCCACAATCTCAAAATCCTCGTCCAGAAGCTTCCGTATGGGGGCGGAGATGCTCTCGGACTCCACAGTGGACTCTCTTGTGGAGGAGGTTCTCAGGGGACTTGACGCACGCTTTGAAGCCGTCCGGCCAAAGGGCGGGAGGATGAGCGTTGTGATGGGAGCCGGGGCATCGGGAATCCTCCTGCACGAAGCTATGGGCCATTCTTTCGAAGCGGATTTCAACCGCAAGGGCCAGTCCATTTTCTCCGACAAAATGGGTCAGAGGGTGTGCCCGAAGGGCATCAGCATAGTTGACGACGGGACAATCCCCGGGAACAGGGGCGCGTGCTACTGGGACGACGAGGGGGTGAGAGGGCAGAAAACATATATGGTGGAGGACGGGGTGCTCACATCCTACCTCCACGACCGCATAAGCGCAGCACATTACGGGGTCACCCCCACAGGCAACGGACGCCGGGAAAGTTTCCGCTACAATCCCCTCCCGAGAATGAGGACGACCTATATGGAAAACGGCACTGCAGACCCTTCAGAAATCATTTCTTCGGTCAAAAAGGGCATCTATGTCGATGAGTTTTCCAACGGACAGGTGCAGATCGGCGAAGGTGATTTCACCTTTTTCGTGAACAGCGGCTACCTCATAGAAAACGGCCGCCTAACCGCCCCGGTGAAGGACATCAATGTAATCGGCAACGGCCCGAGGGCCCTTGGAGACATCCGTCTCGTGGGCAGTGACCTTCGAATAAGCGACAGCGCGTGGACCTGCGGGAAGGGGCAGTCGGTGCCGGTTTCCGTCGGCATCCCGACCGTCCTCATTGAGAACCTGACCGTCGGAGGCGAATGAGGCTGAATAAAAAGCGGTCTCTTTCTATACACCCCTCACGTCCCCTCTATAGGGGAAGTGGTGCTCCATCTTCCCTATCACCACCTTCCCTCCCTTCAAAGACTCCGCACGGCGCTGTAGCGCCTTATTTTCTTGCTATTTTCTCTATTTATAAATAGAGAGGAAGGTAATCGGATAGTGATCGGAAATGTACGGGACTCCGTAGTTTTCCGTGCGGACCTTGTAAATCTGAGCCTTGAGCGGACCGCTGTAGAAGATATAGTCCAGAGTACGCGGAGTTGAGGAACTGGAACCGAACCCGTTGAAAGTCAGGGTAGCATCCTTTGTCTTGGCGTTGTCGGCGGCAGATTTCATCACAGCCTTCAGATCATCGAGGTCGGTGCCTGTAGGGATGCAGTTAAGGTCTCCGACGAGATAAATCGGAACTTTGGAATTATTCTTCAGGTCATATATCCCAGTCACTTTCTTTATCTGCTTGACGCTGAGTTTCGAAGCTTCGACACGGGCCTCGGTGCTGTAGTTGTCAAAGTGAGTTGCGAAGAAATAGACCGTCCGGTTGTCTTTCAGCTTGTCCGTCGCCTTCACCCAGAGAAGCACCCTGCGGCACTCGCTGCCCCAGCAATATGTCCCGTCGGAAGTTTTTTCGGGAAGTGTGTCCGGGTCATCAGCAAGCCAGATAAAACCCTTGTCCTCAACGTTGAAGCGGTCCAGGCGGTAAATGATGGCCACTCCCTCGCCATTCGTCGCCCCGCTGCTTATTTCCTTGCCGGTGTTGCGGTCAATGTCGTAGAAGCCGTAGATGTCCGAAAGGCCCGAAATGAGGTCCTTCGCCTGGGTGGGTCTCACTTCCTGAAATCCCAACAAATCAGGCCGGACCGTCCTCACATACTTCAAGACCGCATCCTTCCTGCTCTCCCAGGACGACTCCCCGGTGTCTTTTGTATTATAGTAGCGGATGTTGAACGAACCCACCAAAAGGCTGTCCCCCGCCGTATATTCCGCCGAAGGAGTATTCTCCTTTTTGGTAGAGTCATCGCTGCCGTTCGCAGTTTCCGCCTTGCCGCAGGAAACCGCCGCGGCAAGACAAAAAAGGGATAAAGAAAGAACTTTCCTGAGTTTCATAATTTTCAAGTCACTGTTTTTAGCCCGGCTCCGAGCCCCCCCCATTGCATCCCTCTTCCACCGAAACCGAAAGCGGATGCAAATATAGCAAACATTCAACTAATTTTAATAGCGATTTGCCTCGTGTTAAATTTTGAGGATTTATCTCAGATTTTAACACTAATTATTAAAATAATCTGTATATTTGTTGCGGGAGAAAAATTAACTTTAAATCCTGCGGCTTATGCTACTTGAATTTACACTGGAAAATTACCGGTCCTTTTATGGAAAAAAGACCCTTGTGCTTGAAGCGGACAAGGCGTTGAAAGAGTGCTCCGAGAGTAATGTTTTCGATGCGGGGAAATACAAACTTCTACGTTCGCTTGCGCTATATGGAGCGAACTCCAGCGGGAAATCCAATCTTGTCAGCGCAATGCACACGATGGCAAGAGTGGTGCTCCAGTCGGTAAAACTTAACGACAACGACGAGCTGGAATACGACCCGTTCCTTCTTCTGAGAGGCAACAGCCGTCCCACGATGTTCGAAGTCATGTTCCTTAAAAACGGATTCTGTTTCAGATACGGATTCCGCTACGACTGTGACGCCGTAAAGGAAGAGTGGCTGTTCCGAAAAACCACCCCGAGATCCAAAGAGCAGATGCTTTTCGTGAGAAATGAGGAAGGGATATGCGTAAGCGAGGATAATTTCCCGGAGGGGATGGGATATGAAGAGAAAACCAACGATAACCGGCTGTTCATATCTCTGTGTCAGCAACTTGGCGGAGAAGTTTCCCGTCAGGTCATAGCCTGGTTTCAATCCGAATTCAATGTAATATCCGGACTTAACAACCACCAGTACAGGGCATATTCCAAACAGTTCTTCCACCGCAAAAGCGAGCTGTCCGCCGAGGCGCTTGAATTTTTCCGCAAGTTGAAACTCGGATTCAGCGGGATTCTCACGCACGAGGAGGAAGCGAATCTGCTGATGGAAGATGTTCCTGCGGGATTGAGAGCGATATATCAGAAGGAGGTTCAGAACAAGAAGAATATTGAACTTGATTCCGTTCATAATCTGTACTCGGAGAAAGGGAACGCAGTCGGCACTGTGAAGTTTCCGTTTGAAGAAAGGGAGTCGTCGGGGACGAATAAACTGTTTGACCTGTCCGGGCCAATATTCGAGGCTCTCCACAACGGCAGCGTACTTGTCGTAGACGAGCTGGATGCGAAAATGCACCCAGTAATTTCACAATACATAATCGGTCTTTTCAACAATCCGGAAACAAATCCGAACAACGCCCAACTGATATTCACGACCCACGACACCCACCTGCTGTCGCTAAAGATTCTCCGCCGCGACCAGATATGGTTCACCGAGAAAGACGCTATGGAGCAGACCGACCTTTACAGCCTTTCTGACATCGTGCTTCCGGACGGGACCAAGCCGCGTAACGACGCCAATTACGAAAAGAACTACATAGCCGGTCGATACGGCGCAATTCCTTATATTCTAAACGATTAGCCTATGCCAGCGAAGAAAATTAAAATAGACAGTCCGGAGTCAAAATTCCGTCGGCAGTCCCAGAAGAGGCAGCCGCGCATAATCCGATGCTCAATCCTGATTGTGTGCGAAGGGACAAAAACAGAACCTGCATATTTCAAGGCGTTCGCCCAAAAGCAACAGGGCATCATTGTTTATGATATTGATGTACAGGGGCGTGGAAGAGGGACGAAAGATGTCGTGATGGAGGCAATCCGATTGAAGGAGAAAAACGATTATGACCGGGTGTGGGCTGTATTCGACAAGGATGAGTTCCCAGCGAAGGATTTTAACGAAGCCATTGGGATTGCGAAAAGAAACGGCATCGGAACGGCTTGGAGCAACGAGGCTTTTGAACTATGGTATCTCTATCATTTTCAGAATGTCACGACGGGAGTATCACGAAAAGACTACGAAGAGAAGATTTCCGCCGCGGTTAATTCCTCTTTCCTGTTCAAATCAAAGTTGAAATACAGGTATGCAAAGAACAATCCTGACAATTTCGAGATTATGACAAAGTTCGGGTCTATGGAAAATGCCATCAGATATGCCGAATCCAAGCACAGGGAATACAGGGACGATGCCCGCTATGCTGAGCAAAACCCTTGCACTACAGTGTATCTTCTTGTGAGGCAACTGCTTGGACAGGACAAGGAGTTGAATCAAGAATTACTATCCAAAACAGAAGGAATATAAAATCGGAAAAGCCGACGGGAAAATGCTTCCGCCGGCTTTTCTGTTTATTTCAAGCGGATAACCGCATTTAGCCGGACACTAGTACTTCTGGCCGAGGACTTCGAATTTTGCGTAGCCGCCCACTACCACTATGCGGTAGACTGTGCCGTCAACCTGGTAGTAGTCGACACCGTTGTAGGTGAGGGTGTCGTAGTCTTCCGGGAGGTTGTCAACGATTGAGCCTGCAGGCGGAACGATTACGTAGTACTGGCCGCTGGCGTCCTTGCGGTAGAAGACTCCGTCCTGATAGTAGTACTCCGTGTCAGCTGAGGCGTAGGACTGCACGAGGCCGAGGGCCTGGGCGAGGGTGTAGGCCTCGGTTGAGCGGGCGCTCATATACTGCGACTCGGAGGCGAGGGCGCTGTTCTGCTGGGCGAGGATGGCGTTGTTCTTCGCTATCTGCTCGTTCTGCTCGGTGATGTAGGCGTTGTTGGCGTTAATCTGGCTGTAGGTGTTGTTCAGCGTGTTGTAGTAGCTGACCGTGATCGCTGTCCAGGCTATGTCGGCCGCGACTGAGGCTGCGATGGAGGTGCCGAACGGAGGACGGCAGACCACGTAGCAGTCGTTGATGTAGCGGTAATACACGTCGTCGTAGCAGTAGTAGCGGACCCCTCTCCAGTCGCGGTACCAGTAGCCGGCAGGAAGGGAATGAACCCTGTAGCCGAAATAGTGTGCGTGGTGCGGCTCGTAGAATTTGTGAGGCGGACGGGCAGAGAAATCCACATAGTCCCTATCGCGCGGGTGAGAAGGCCTTCCGTAGTTGTCCCTCGGGGTGTTCGGATCCATCCCGGCGTTGTTCTGGTTTGCCGGAGGGGTGTTGCGGGTCACAGTGCCCTGGTTTGCAGCGGGGGTGTTCCGCGCTACGCCGGTCTCGCCTCCCGTTGTCGGAGAGTTGCTGACCGAAGTCGGCGGGGTGCTCACGACTCTTGAGCTGCCGGAGTCGCTGCCGGAAGAAGTCCTTGTCGTGCTGCGGACAACCGTGCCGGCTGCAGCGGAGCTGCCGGAGGTCGAAGAGGAAGACGAAGTGTTGTTCCTGTTAATCGTGGTCACCCTGCGGGAAGTGGTCGCGGCGGAGTTTCTGCTGGAAGAGGAGGTCCTGCCAGTGGAGGAGCCGCTGCCGGAAGAAACGGTGGTCGTGGTCCTTGAGGATGAGGAGCTGCGGACTGACGAAGACGGGCGTGAGGTCGTCGAAGTGGACCTTACGCTTGAAGAGGGGCGTGAAGAGCTGCTTGAGCGGGATGAAGTCACCGCAGACGTTGTGCCCGCTTTGGAAGAACCGCTTGAAACTGAGGAGCTTCCGCTATTGCTGGAGGAACTGTTCCTTGAAGAGGAAACGCTCCCGGAATTTCTTGAAGAAGACGAACTTCTTGAAGAAGAGGATGTGCTTCTTGAAGAGGAGGATGAGCTGCCGGTGCTCCTTGAGGAGGAGGACGAACTTCTTGATGAAGATGAACTTCTTGACTGTGAGGAAGTTGTTGTCGAACGTGAGGACGACGAAGTGTTGCGGCTCTGCGCGAGAGCGTCAACCTGGAATGTCGCAAGCGAAAGTAACATTGCCGCGATGGCTGCTTTGCTGGTTCTCATAATCATAGTGTTTTTGAAGGTTTTACTTCTTTTTTCCATTCAATTCCGAGGGGGGGGGTGTCCCTACTACGGATGGTGCGTTATCTATATAAATAATATTTCTCGGACATCGCCTTGAACTCTTCGGCATCGCCCCGCCAGTAAGACATCAGGTCCTCGAAATTATAGCGCGCGCCGAAAGTCTCTCTGACATATTTTGTGCCACAAACCTTGTCGAAAGCGCCGCTGGAGGTTGCCGTCTCGAACGGGCGGTGGTCCGGATAGAGCTTTGCGAGGGCCTGCATAACATAGAACTGAGTCTCGGTGAGACGGGCCGCGGAGTAGTCAGTGAAAAAATACTGCACGCCCCCAAGAAGTTTCCCTGCCTGGGAGCCGGAAAAAGGCTTGTAGACTATTGTGCGGAACGCAACGCCGGGGAGGTTGTAGCTGTCAAGCTCCTTTTTAAGCTTCAGCGGGTCAATCCACTGTGCTGCAAAGACTTGGAACGGAAGAGTGTAGCCTATTCCAATCTGGATATAGTTCGAAAACTCGCCCGCTATGCCCGCCGAAGCGTAATACTGCGGAGTGTCGCAGAAAGGGATGTTCGGCGAAGGGAGCACCCACGGAAGCCGGGTGTCCTGATAGAGCATATCCCTGTGCCATCCCTCCATCGGGACAACGGTTAGGCGGCAGTGTGCGGGGGCCTGGTTGCCTTTCTGCCCGCAGTTGAGCCCCTCTTCATTCAGCAGAAGAGCCAGCTCTCCCACCGTAAGTCCGTATATATAAGGAATTTTGTACTGGCCGATGAAAGAATGGTAACCGTCCCTCACGAGCGGTCCCTCCACTTTTTCGCCCCCGAGAGGATTAGGTCTGTCAAGGACTATAACCTCTATGTCAGCCTCGCCGCAGGCCTCCATAACGAGTCCGAGGGTGGAGATGAAGGTGTATGAGCGCACACCCACATCCTGTATGTCATAGACGACGGCATCCAGCCCCTGAAGCATCTGTGGAGTGGGTTTACGGGTGGCGCCGTAAAGGGAATGGACAGGAAGACCGGTCGAAGGGTCGGTTTCTCCGCTGACCTTGTCGCCCGCATATTTGTCTCCCCTCACCCCGTGCTCAGGGCCGAAAAGCGCCACGAGGTTGACCTCCTCCGCATTGAAAAGGATGTCGATGGTGGAGCGGAGATTGCGGTCCACTCCGCTGGGATTCGTGACAAGGCCGACCCGTTTGCCCCTAAGGACATCGAAACCGTGCTCCCGGAGCACTTCAATGCCTGGTTTTACAACGCTCCTCGCAGTGGAATCCTTCTGCTCGAACCCAGATGAAGAGTTTGTCCGGGCGAAAGAGCCGGTCCGGGCTCCGAGAGGGAGAGAAAACAGGGCCGCGAGGGCGAGAGAGAGTATAATTCTATTTTTTACCATATTCAGGTTCAACTTTTACAAACATAGTTACAGCGACGGTGGCAAGGCAGCACACCCCGACAAGACAGAAAAATCCCGTGTAGCCAAGAGCCTCCTCCAGATAGCCCGCGACCATCCCCGGGAGCATCATACTAAGGGCCATAAATGCCGTACAGAGCGAATAGTGCGAGGTTTTGTACTCCCCCTGCGAGAAATAAATCATATAGAGCATATACGCCGTGAATCCGAACCCGTAGCCGAACTGGTCGAGGCAGACAAGAAGGCTGATGACCCAGATGGAGGAAGGCTGAGCGGCGCTGAGCCATATAAACGCAAGGCAAGGCAGGGCGAGCGAGAGAGCCATAGGCCAAAGACAGCGCTTCAGGCCCCACCGGGCAACTGCAAAGCCCCCGAGGATGCCTCCGAGGGTGAGGGCTATGACTCCGGCCGTGCCGTAAACCGCTCCGACCTCGGCTGTGCTGAGCCCGAGTCCGCCGGCGGATGGGTCAGCGAGAAGGAAAGGGTTCATCATCTTCACGAGGAACGCCTCCGGCAGACGGTAGAGAAGCATAAAGACTATCGCGAGAAAGATTCCCTTTTTACGGAAAAATGTGGAGAATGTGCGGCCGAAGCCCCTGAGGATGTCTCTGAAGGAGGATTGGTCGCCGCGCCCCTGCTGCGAGGGGGCAACATTACTCTGAGAGGAGTTGCCGCTTCCCTGCTGCGAGGGTGCAGCATTGCCCTGGACAGCGGCGTCGCTTCCCTGCTGCGAGGGTGCAGCATTGTCCCGGGCGGGGCTATCAGAAACACCTGACTCACAGCGGGTTTCGGGGCGCGGGAGGCTCCCCAGATGCCAGAGGGTCACAGCGGCGAAAATCACGGCCGTGATGAGGATGGTCCAGAACCACGAGGCTGGAACGCTCCCCAGGCGCACCTCCAGCACCCCCGCCACAACCACCAGCACTCCCTGCCCGAACACCGACGCAAGGCGGTAGAATGTGCTTCGGATGCCAACGAAAAGGGACTGGTCGCCAGGCGAAAGAGCCAACATATAGAACCCGTCAGCCGCGATGTCGTGAGTGGCGCTTGCAAAGGCCATCACCCAGAAAATTATGAGGGTGAGAGTGAAAAGCGAGACCGGAGCCGTCCCGTCGGGAGAAAGCGAGGCTTCTAGACGCGAGGCCGAAGGGAGGGAGAGCGCAAGGGCTACAAAGCAGACGGAAAGCAGAATCTGCATCGCGAGAACCCACCAGCGTTTGGTCCTGAGGATGTCCACCAGAGGGCTCCAGAGGGGTTTTACGACCCAGGGAAGGTACAGAAGGCTCGTAAAAAGCGCCATTTCACCGTTGCTCACGCCCATTTTCGTGAGCATAATCACGGAGATTACATTCACTGCGAAATAGGGTATGCCTTCGGCGAAATAGAGCGTCGGCACCCAGGCCCAGGGGGATATGTTTTTATTTTCGGT
Source organism: Flexilinea sp. (assembly GCA_963589825.1). Classification (GTDB taxonomy): domain Bacteria; phylum Bacteroidota; class Bacteroidia; order Bacteroidales; family UBA932; genus Cryptobacteroides. The sequence continues at coordinate 17,398 of CAVAMP010000040.1, forward strand.
CATATCGGATTCTGAGGGATTTATTTCTCTGGGGCATTCTCGGCGAAAATCTCGGCGCCGGGGTAATAGTGAGCGAGGATTTCGCGGTAGGGATAGCCCTCGAGAGCCATCACTGCGGCCCCGGTCTGGCAGAATCCAACGCCGTGACCCCAGCCCCTTCCGCGAAGAATCACCCGTCCGTCCGGAGTGAACTCCGCGGTGAAAGCCGAGCTCTTCAGGTGAGAGCGGGAGAGTATCCGTCTGATTTCAAGCTCTTTACCCACTATGAACGAGCCTTCGGTGCCCTTGACTTCAAGACGGTATATCCTTCCGGAAGGTCCCTCGGCAAGGCTTTCAAGAGCGGTGAGAGAGCCGATGTGGATGCCGCTCCGCTCCTCTATGATCCGGGTGAGCTCATCCACAGCGTAACTTTCAGTCCAGGTGTAGAAATCCACGGTCGTCTGGTCGTAGGAATTGAAAATCCGGGAGAGCAGCGCCGAGTCCGCCTTCGAACAGAACGGAACGACCGGCTTTCCATCGGCGCCCTGAGCACCCTCAGGAAGATGGCCCTGGGTGTCTGGAAGGGCCTGAAGGTAGGTCTTGTCCGAGTCTGCCCAGCAGGTGGAGAAAAGTTCGGAAACCCCGCCGCAGCACTTGGAGAAGCGCGCGTCGCAAAGTTCGCCCTCGGAGCGGAGAACCTGCCCCCAGGTGTCGTCAACGGCCTTCTGAACATTCGGGTCGGTGGCGCGGGTGAGGCCCTGGTATCTCTGGCAGTGGTCGTCCGCACAGACGTCGAAGCACTTGTGGTCGTTGTTGTCATACCACTTCACATATTCCCTCTGCGGAGATGGCTCAGCCGCAGAGGAGGCGGCCCCTGTCAAGGCTTCTGCATTTGCGCCCGAGTTGGAAGCCCCTGTCAAGGCTTCCGCAATTGCGCCTGAGTTTCCTCTCTTTGCGTCATAATGCGCGGACAACCAGGTACATACATCTTCCAGATTGGAGCAGCCCAGAAGACTCTCCCTGTCGCCGTCGTTCCACTTGGGTTTCACCTCGTGGCGCAGCTGGGCCATAACCCAGGAGCGCGAAATCACGGCGTGTGCCTTCAGGAACTCCAGCGGGCACTTCTGGCTCATCTCGGAGGAAATGACGCTCAGAAGATAATCCTCGACTCCGATTATGTTTATAGCGGTAAGCGCGTTGTTTTCAACTATGATTTTCAGCGTCCCGGCAAATTTCTGCGTTTCTTTTCTCTCCCAGTGGAAGCCCTTGCCGATTGTCACGTCGTGGAGCTCGAAAGTCGGCTCCGCGAAAAAGGTGGACGGAGTCTGCTCCTCGAAGAAAAGCTCGTCGTAGAGCGCGCCGTCGTAGTCGATTTTTCCCTCGCGGAATGTCGCCACACGGGTGCCTCCGCCGTCGGGATACATCTGAAATTCAATTCGCTGCGCGGACATAATCCCGACACTTATATGGGGCTGGGTGCGCGTGAGACGATGAATTATCTTGTTCTGCTGCCCGGCGGAGAGAGTGACTTCGGTAAGAAGGTCCGTAAGCAAAGCTGAGTCCAGTTTTTCAAAATCCTCGGGAACCGGGGCTATTATGCAGCCTCCCATATCGGCGCAGCCGGGGCTCATCGTAAGATGGTCGGGCCCGTCGGTCCAGTAGTGGTGCGAGCGGTGGGAAGTGCGGAAAACTACGACACTTCGGAATTCACCCTCGGAGTACCAGGAAATGAGGTTGAAGAGCGGTTCGCCCTCCCCTTCGGGTATATCTGCGCAATCCAGAAGGCGGTAGAAAAGCTTCGCTGCGGACTTACTTGTCGAGGCGCGAAGGGCGAAAATGCCGTTAAGATATTTGCCGTAGTGGAAAAGGTGCGCGTCTTGAACACTGGTGAGGTACTCCATCCGGGGTTCCACGCTCTTAGCCTCCTCCGGCCGCACTCCCTTCAAGGCCGAGAACATCTTCTGGACATCCGCCTCCAGAGGCATAAGACCGTTTGGGGAAGCCTGGAAATGGTGATGGTCAGGGGCAGAGGCGCCGCTGTGGGGACCGTTGTAGAAAAAGGTGTAGCCCTGATATTTCTTGCTCAGGTCAAGGACATCGATGTAGCGGTTCCAGATGGACTGGTCGCAGTGGCGGGCCATCGCGATGACAAGATGGTTGGGAAAAATCGGGTAGGGATTAAGGAGTATGTCGTATTTCTTGCCCTTTCTCCCCTCGAAACGGATGAAGGTCTGCTCGGGGAAACGGTTGCAGAAAAAGCAGGGCCGTTTTGCCACGGAGGCCTTGTCGAGTTTCGCAGCCGAGGAAATCATCCTCGCCGGGTTGTGCTGCACCACCACATCCAGTCCGCCGACCGTGAGCGTCTTTGTTTTCACTCCCTTGAGCGCCCTGAAGTTGGCGCAGGCAAGCGGCCAGCAGGAGAGCTGGTCCCGAACAAACTTTTCTATCTCTGAGTTATTGTTTTTCATCTGTATATCAATATGTTACCTCTAAGCGGGCGGAGGCCGCACCGGGTCCTCCGTTCCCTTCCTCATCAAGCGTCCTCGCCGCGGTTCCGCCTTATTCTGGAAAGGATTTCGGCGGTGCGGAGGCTGTCCTTGTAGAGGTTGTTGGCGTTCTGTTTCTCGATGCTCAGCGCGGCGTCGGAATTTCCCTCCCAGCGGCGGCAGCAGTAAAGGCTCTCGTAAATCCGCCCGAGACGGTAGCGCCCGGAAAGGGCAAGCCCCGCGGCGTAGTCCTCCCCGTAGCTCGTGTCTGGAAAATGGAAAACTCGAAGCAAATCTGTACGGAAGGCTCTCGGCGCTCCCAGGCCGTTGATTCTCAGGGCATTATTGTGTCCGTTCCCGTCAGTCCACTCGCTGTGGTCCACAAGGCCGGGAGGGATGGGCTGAAGGTCTATGTCCGTAAGGGTGTAGGACCCCACCAGCATCGCGCACCGCTGCGCCGCGAAGCCGTCAACAATCCTCTGGAGAGTGTCCTTGGAGCTGTAAAGGTCGTCACTGTCAAGCTGTACCGCATATTTTCCGCAAAGGGGACTGTCCACGGCCTTGTTCCAGCACCCGCCGATTCCAAGGCCATTTTCCTCGGGGACAATTATATGGAGGCGCGAGTCCTTTGAGGCAAGAGAGCGTAAAAGCTCAGTCGTCCCGTCGGTGGAGTGATTGTCCACAACTATCACATTGAAAGGGAAGCTGCACCTCTGCCC
>CAVAMP010000040.1:20894-22127 GCA_963589825.1 Flexilinea sp.
AAGGAGTAGTTTCTGCCCTCTGCCATCTGAGCCGAGACTGCCGCCTTGAAGGGCTCCGAACGGAAAAGCAGGGCGGGGCCGAAGTCAAAATCGTCGCGCACCGACCCTCTCTGGCAGTCGATGTGCGGATGAGGCTTCCCATCCTCAATGCAGTCGGAATAGAGCATCGGTGCTCCGGTCGCGCGGGCAACGCCCAGAAAGCGCTCGAGGCCTGTGGGGCCGAATTCCACGCGGTAACGCGGGTCCACCAGAAGAAGGTACTCTTCCCCAAGGGCGGAGGCTATGCGGGAGAAGTTCGCCGAAGTGTAGTCGGAGGTGTATATCGTTGAAATTGATGTCATATCGTGTGGCTGCGTTTTTTTTAGAACTATGGGGCGGGTCTAAGCGGCAATCGTCCCCCCGGGAGGGGCCTGAGTCTTAAAGCAGAGCGATGAGTTTGTCGCGGATTTTTGCGAACTCCATCTCGAAATTCGGGGTCAGGATGTTGTGTCCGATGGCTTTGTCAATCTCAGAGAGAGTCCACCATTTCCCTTCCGTGACCTCCTCGCCGTCGGGACGGATTTCAAAGGAGCCCACCGCGGCAAAGATGTTCACGAGTTCATTTTCGCGGGTGGATTCGTAAGGGTAGGTGCCGATATAGACGGGGTTGAACCGGGTGAGGTGAAGTTCCTCCATCGCCTCGCGGTGGAGCGCTTCCAGAAGGCTCTCGCCGTAGCTTACATGTCCGCCCACGGCGGTGTCCCATTTTCCCGGCTGGATGTCCTTAGTCATCGCGCGCTTCTGAAGATAAATTCTCTCGCCGCGGTCGATTATGTGAAGATGCACGACGGGATGGAGAAGCCTTGAGCCGCTGTGGCAATATTTGCGGGTGGCACGGCCGACAACAAGCCCGGAGGTCTCCACGACAGGGAAAACCTCTTCGCCGGCAGGGAGTTCGCGCGCTCCTCCCGCTTTGAGCCCCGGTATCATCGGAGCAGGTTCTATCGGATATATAAGTTCAAACATATCGTTTCTGTACTTGGTTTTCTGCGAAATTTCAGCTTCCCCGTCAAAGCGGCGGCCCACTTCAGAGGCCCCGGGCGGGACTAAATTTTCGCGTTAAGGATCTGAAGTTCTTCGGCGCTGTAAAGAAGCGGGTCGAGAAGCTCGGGGTTGGTGCGGGAGATGAGGACGAAGGCTATCAGGGCGATGAGCGCAAGGCAGATGAGCGAGAGGACCGCGATGAGGATGGCC
>CAVAMP010000041.1:0-21731 GCA_963589825.1 Flexilinea sp.
ACATCCCCTCCCTTCAAAGACTCCGCACGGCACTCCAGTGCCTTGGGGATTTTTTCGGCCCCTGGGCCGGCGGGCAGAAGCCCTTGTCAAGTTTCTGCGAAACTTGAGTATCTATTTATATGCCCTTTATATGCCCTAATAGTATCGCAGTGAGTTGTTCTTTTAGTCGATAAACATTACATCACCATCGCGGCGTTTCCGCCTGATGGTGATGACGTAACTTTCCCTGTCGTGAATATTGGCGCCTGCGTGCAGGGACAGAGCCACTGCAATCGCTGCGGCAACTTCGCTCCCCGCCTTCACGGCGCCGGCCTTGATGTCTTTCTCGCTCATATCCGTTCGATTTACTCTGATTCCACTTATGTCGCGTTACATCGGCAGGTTGTCGTGTTTTCTCTTCGGGTTCTCCACCTTCTTGCCCTCCAGCTGCACCAGAGCGCGGATGACCCTGAAACGGGTGTTCGCCGGCTCGATTACATCGTCAATGTAGCCGTAGGATGCCGCGTAATAAGGATTGCAGAAAAGGTCGTCATATTCCTTCTTCTTTTCTTCCTTGAGAGCCTTCCGCGCCTCCGGGTCCTCGACGGCCTTGAGGTCCTTGGAGTAGAGAATCTCCACCGCTCCGTCCGCGCCCATAACCGCGATGTTGGCGCTCGGCCACGCATAGTTCACATCTCCCCGGAGCTGCTTGCAGCTCATCACGATGTGCGCTCCGCCGTAGCTCTTGCGAAGGGTCACCGTGACTTTCGGCACCGTGGCCTCGCCGTAGGCATAGAGGAGTTTCGCTCCGTTGTCGATTATGCCGCCGTACTCCTGCTGGGTGCCGCAGAGAAAGCCAGGAACGTCAACGAGAGTGACAAGCGGGATGTTGAATGCGTCGCAAAAGCGCACGAACCTCGCCGCCTTGCGTGAAGCGTTAATGTCCAGCACTCCGGCAAGCACTTTCGGCTGGTTGGCGACAATCCCGACAGACTTTCCGCCCATATGCGCGAATCCGATTATTATGTTCTTCGCCCAACTCCGGTGAACTTCGAGAAACTCCCCGTCGTCAACAATCGTGGAGATGACTCCGTACATATCGTAGGCCTTGTTCGGGCTGTCCGGGATAATCTCGTTGAGGGAATAGTCCACGCGGCTGTATGGGTCGGAGGTCGGCTTCTCAGGCGGATTTTCGCGGTTGTTGGAAGGAATGTAGCTTAAGATGTCGCGGATGATGCGGATTCCTTCCTGCTCGTTTTCGGCTGCAAAATGCGCCACCCCGCTCTTCGAGGCGTGAACTCTCGCGCCTCCGAGCTCCTCCTGGGTCACGACCTCGCCTGTTACGCTTTTTACGACGGCGGGGCCCGTGAGGAACATATAGGAGGTGTCCTGAATCATTATGTTGAAGTCCGTGAGGGCAGGGGAGTAGACCGCTCCGCCCGCGCAGGGGCCGAAAATGCCTGAAATCTGCGGAATTACGCCGGATGAAAGGATGTTGCGTTCGAAAATCTCGCCATATCCCGCCAGCGCCGAAACGCCTTCCTGGATTCTTGCGCCGCCCGAGTCGTTCAGTCCTATGCAGGGAGCACCGCTGCGAAGGGCCATATCCATCACCTTGCAGATTTTCGCCGCCATCGTTTCGGAAAGCGAGCCTCCAGTGACGGTGAAGTCCTGGGCGAACACGAAGACAACTCTTCCGTCAACCGTGCCCTGTCCGGTCACAACTCCGTCTCCGTCGAAGTGGGTCTTGTCCATCCCGAAGTTGTGGCAGCGGTGGTGGACGAACATATCGTATTCTTCGAAGCTGCCCTCGTCAAGAAGCAGCGCAATTCTTTCTCTTGCAGTGAGTTTGCCCTTGGAATGCTGGGCGTCTATCCGGGACTGTCCGCCTCCGAGCGAAGCGGTTTTCCGTTTGTCAACGAGTTCCTTGATTTTCTCTGTCTGTATGCTCATAGTGATAGTGTCACAATATCTCGCAAAGCTAATTATTTTTCTCTAGTTTCGCAAGTATCAAACTTATTGAGTTTAGAATCTTATCTCTTTATTTTTGTGATAAAATCAAATCGAAATCCCTTTGTGAATTATCAAATTGAAGTATCTTTGTGTGGTATGAGTGAGACTGAAAATTATGAGTGAAACTGAAAATAATATGACCGGAACTGTGAGGGTTTACCGAGGGGTAGTCTATGGAAGATATAATAGATTTGAGAAGGCTGTGGAGCAGGACTTTGTCCCCGGGGATTATGCAGAATACGGGGCCGTCTGCCCGCAGGACCCCGAGCATCTTCTGAGGCAGCTTGGAGAGGGGGCGGGCCTCAGGATGGAAGAAGGGGTGCTGTGCCTTAGCATCGCGGCGCCCGAGGCGGGTGTGGAGCTTGTGGAGAAATCAGCCCTGAAGACATCCGGGGATGAAATCCATCACTCAAACGGGGGGAGACCTCTTCTCCCTGTAATGGTCTGGATTCACGGCGGGTCGTATCTTACCGGCGGAAGCGAAGACCATCGCTACGATGTCGCTCCGCTTGCCGAGGCGGGCGGAGTTGTAGTCGTTAAAATATCCTACCGTCTCGGCGCACCGGGCTACCTTTATAATGAAAGGGAAGGCGTCGGAAATCTCGGCCTTGAAGACCAGCGGACGGCCCTCAGGTGGATCCGGAAGCATATTTCCGCCTTCGGGGGAGACCCCGAAAATGTGACGCTTTGGGGACAGTCGGCGGGAGCGCACTCCGTCGCTTCGCTCATTGCAACTTCCACCCCCGGCGAACCCCTATTTTCAAAGGCGATTCTTCAGAGCGCGCCGCTCGGCGTGAAGATGACCTGCGACGATGCCGAGGGGCTCTGCTCCCTGTTCCTTCGCCGCCTTGCCGAAAGGGCGGGGGATGGCACCGAGGGCGATGAAAACTTGGACAAGAGCTCTAACAAACGCAGGGCTGAGGCAATGAGCGGGTGCAGGAAGGGGAAATTCGACTTCGAGAGCGCCTGGGAGCTCGCTCGAAGGGCCCCGATTGAGGATATAATCGCAGTGCAGACCTCGATGAGGGGGAAGCATCTCGCGATGCCGTTTATGCCGGTGCTGGAAGACAATATGTTTGTCCCGGGGCATCTTGGAAGCGCCACGGAGCCGGGCGTTTCTCTCAATCTTTCTGACAATGCGGGGGGCAAAATAGCCTCTTCCCCCAGCGCCCCCGAGGGCCACTCGCCGCTGAAAGTCCTTCTTTATTACAACAGCGAGGATGCGTCGGTCTATGCCCGGAAGTTTCTCGGCAGCGCTCTCTATGGCACGCCGCTTGGCCGCCTGGCGACAAAAATCATCACTGACTATGTCTTCAAGGTCCCGGCGGAAAAATACTTGAAACGGCTTCGCGAAAAGGCCATTGAGGCCAAACTCCTCCGCTTCAGCTGGTCTCCGGCGGGTTCCCCGCTCCGCTGCTGCCACAGCATAGAGCTTCCGTTCCTTCTGGGCCATCCCGAAGACTGGGTCAGCGCCGAAATGCTTCAGGGCATAACGGAAGAGGAATTTCAGTATTATTCAAAGGCTTTCAAGACAATCTGGACAGAATTTGCCCGCAGCGGGGGCTTTCCTACGGGTGACAAGCGGGGACTTTTGAACCGCAGCAACCTTTCGGTTGTGAGGATTCAAAAGCCCCCGCGTAACGCAGTAGACCGCCTATATTACTCTTCGTCGTCGTCAGCGGGTTTCATTGTGTGATAAACATTCTGCACATCGTCGTCCTCCTCGATTTTCTCGATGAGCTTGTTGATCTCGATGCGCGCCTCCGGAGTGACTTCCACGAGCTCGCAGTTCGGGATGCGGGTGAACTCGGCTGAGATGATCTCGTAGCCGTGGTCCTCGATGTACTTCTGGATGGCGTTGAATGCGGTGAACTCGCCGTAGATGATGATTTCCTTCTCCTCGTCCTCGTTCTCCTCCTCGAACACCTCGTCAACTCCGAGGTCTATGAGGTCAAGCTCGAGCTCGTCAAGGTCAATCGGTTTGTTCTCCTTGATGCGGAACATAGACTTGTGGTCGAAAAGATACTCCACGCTGCCGCTGGTGCCGAGAGAACCGCCGAACTTGGTGAAATATGAACGGACATTCGCAACCGTGCGGTTGTTGTTGTCGGTGGCTGCCTCCACGAGGACTGCGATGCCGTGTGCGGCCCTTCCCTCGAGGATTACCTCCTTGTAGTCTGCCTGGTCCTTCTCGTTTGCTCTCTTGATTGCCCTTTCGATGTTCTCCTTAGGCATATTCTCTGACCTTGCGGTCTGGATGAGGGCGCGAAGGCGAGGGTTTCCGGTCACGTCAGGACCGCCCTGCTTTACGGCGATTGTAATTTCCTTACCGATTTTGGTGAAGGTCTTGGCCATATGACCCCATCTCTTGAATTTCCTTTCCTTACGGAATTCAAATGCTCTTCCCATATAGATTTCTTTTATTTTTCTTGCTGACTAATTGCCTGTAAACAATTTCCTGTTAACAGAATATCCCTAAAAAGGATGGCCTCAAACCATCCTTTTCATTTATTTGCACTCGATGCGGCTGATGTACTTGTCGATTTCGCGGCCCTCGATTGAGTTAGGATACTGATCCTTAACCTTTTTGTAGAGGGAGAGAGCCTTCTGGGTGTCGCCGGTTTTCTCGCAAACAGCTGCGGCCTTCATAAGATAGCCTGCTGCGAAAACATTGTCCTTTGCAGCCGCTGCCTTCTCGTAGCACTCGAGAGCCTTTGAATAGTCCTCAAGGCCTACATACGCGTCACCTTTGCAGGCAAGAGCGCGAGGTCCGAGATAGTCGTCACCGGCCTTGTATGAACCGAGATATTTCACAGCATCCTCGTAGTTCTTGAGCTTGAGGGCGCTCACACCGGCGTAGTAGTAAACTGCCTTGCCGCCCTTTGTGCCGTACTCGGAGATGATGTCGGCGAAACCGAGGTTTTCTCCGTCGCCGTTGAGGGCAACGTCCCAGTTCTCTGCGTTGAATGCCCTTTCTGCGCTCACGATCTGAGCCTTGGCCTCTTCAACGGCTCCCTGCCAGTAGAATTTGTAGAAGCAGTAGGAACCTGCTGCGAGAATGATGACGGCCGAGAGAACTCCGATGATGATTTTCTTGTTGTTCGTGAAGAACTCGTCAGTCTTGGAAACCGCCTGTGCGATTGCTTCGGTGTTTTCCTCTTTCTTTGTAACTTGCTTTGACATAGTTATTTAATTTTATTTATTTCTTCAAATTCATTTTCCTCCGGGGCCTCGGTCCTCCCATTCACAATTCCCTTCTCTGCGGAAAAATCGGACATATACCCGAAAAATAGCCTGCAAAAATATGAAAAAATGTCCAAACTCCCAACGAATATTGCGTATATTTGCAGGCGTTTGGGTGGCGCCCCCTCCGGGAATGGTGCCTCCTGACAAAGAAAAAACACGATTTGGGTCAGAGCGTATGCCGATATTGCAGAAAATAGTCATTTCAGATTTCAGGAACATCCGGTTTCAGGAGATTGAATTTTCTCCGAAAATCAACTGCATCTGGGGAAACAACGGCGAGGGAAAAACGAATCTTCTCGACGCAATCTATTATCTGTCAATGACTAAGAGCGCATTCGGTGTGGGAGACAGCTTCAACTGCCGCCACGGTTGCGACGGCTTTTCGCTCGCCGGGACCTACAGGATGCCCTCCTCGCTTCAGTCCCGCTTCTCCATTTCTGTGAAAAGGGGAGAGGAAAAGAAACTTCGCTGCGACGACAAGCCCTACGCCCGCATTTCCGAGCACATCGGCAAGCTTCCGGTTGTGATTGTGGCCCCTTCGGACACTTCGCTTGTGAGCGACTCGGGGGATGAGAGGCGGAGGTTCATAAATGCCGTGATTTCGCAGATAAGTCCCGAGTACCTTTCCGCCCTTCAGCAGTATAACCGCCTTCTAGCGCAGAGAAACCGTCTTCTGAAGGATGAGGGTCTCGATCCTGCGCTTCTGGACGTGATTGACTTCAAGATGTCTTCGCTTGCCGATGCCATCCACGCAAAAAGGGAGGAGTTCTGCCGCCCGCTCACCGAGGCCGTGAACGAGTACTGTCTGAGGCTCAGCGGGGAGAAGGAAAGCGTCGGAATCCGCTACCGTTCGGAGATGGACAGGGCGCCGCTTACGGCTCTTCTCAAGGAGTCCTTCGAAAGGGACAGGATTATGAAATATACCACCGTGGGGGTTCAGAGGGACGATTTCATTTTCGAGATGGACGGCTACCCGATCCGCCGGTTCGGCTCCCAGGGGCAGCAGAAGACTTTCCTTCTTGCCCTGAAACTCGCGCAGTTCGACCTTATGAGGGAGGCATTCGGGTTTGCACCGCTGCTGCTTCTTGACGACGTTTTCGACAAACTGGATATGCTCCGCACGAAAAACCTGCTTCAGATGGTCTCCAGCGATGATTTCGGGCAGATTTTCATAACCGACAGCAATAAGGTCAGGATGTCTTCGCTCGTGGAGTCGCTCGAAAGCGACAAGGCCTATTTCGAGACCTCCGACGGGGAGTTCACCCGAACCGAAAAGTAGGCTTCGCAAGGCGAATGTAATGATAGATACTGAGTTAAAGATAGAAATATAAGGTAGGGAGACAGACAATGGCGGATTTCTTTCAGGACGATTTTACAAAGAACATTCTCCGCATAAGGGAGAGGACTATGGGGGACAACCTCCGCAAGCGCAACGCCGTTCCGGTGGGCTCTATGCTGAAGCTGTTTCTTCACGACTCCGGGCTTCTTCCCCAGTGGAACGCCCACCGCATCGCCGAAGCCTGGAACAAGGCGTCAGGGGCCGGGGCCTACACCCTTTCCACCCATTTCGCCGCCGGGGTGCTCTACTGCAGCCTCTCTTCTTCTGTCCTTCGAAACCAGCTCTATTTCCAGCGGACCGAAATCCTCGAGGCGCTCAACCGCATCCTTCTTTCCGACGAGATGTTCACCCCGCCCGCCGACGGCTCCGCCCCTGTCAAAGCTCTGGTGTTGAAGTAGATGGCATTGGAAAGGTTAGGCTAAGTTGGAATGCTTTTATAAGGTAAGCAAAAAATTATGAAAATAGTCGCAGATAAAAATATACCGTTTCTTGAAGGGGTTTTCGAACCCTACGCCGAGGTGGAATATGTCGCCGGCAGGGAAATTTCGAGGGAGGACGTCTTTGACGCCGACGCCCTTATAATCCGCACCCGCACCCGCTGCGATGCCTCCCTTCTGGAGGGCACCAAGGTGAAAATCATCTCCACTGCCACAATCGGAGTGGACCACATCGACTTCGACTACTGCAATTCCCACGGAATCGAAGTCCACAACGCCCAGGGCTGCAACGCCGGCGGAGTGGCTCAGTATGTCTTTTCGGCTCTTTATGGCGTTGCGGCAAGAAAATCTGTGAATCTGAAGGAGGCGACGCTCGGCATCATAGGAGTGGGAAATGTGGGAAAACTCGTGGCCGAGACTGCCCGCAAACTCGGATTCAACCTCCTGCTGAACGACCCGCCGCGCGCTGCCGAGGAAGGTCCCGAGGGCTTCTGTGACCTTGACTACCTTCTTGCGAATGCGCAGATCGTAACGATGCACACCCCGCTGAACGACACCACGAAGGGGATGGCCGACGAGGACTTTTTCGCAAAGATGCGCACCGGGGCGTTCTTCATCAACGCTTCCAGGGGAGAGGTCGTAAACGAGGCGGCTCTGAAGGAATATATCCCCAAGCTCGGTGCCACAATCATCGACACCTGGAACCACGAGCCCGAAGTGGATGAGGAACTTATTGATATGGTGGACATTGCGACTCCGCACATAGCCGGGTATTCCTATCAGGGAAAGCAGAACGGAACTGCGATGGCGGTCCGGGCCGTGGCGCGGCGCTTCGGCATTGTCCAGCTCTACAATTTCTACCCCCAGTCCGACCATCCGGAGGAGCAGCCGCTGAAAATCAACATCGAGGGCCTAAGCCAGGGGGAAATCGCCGCGGTGTTCCAGTACAACTACCCGATTTTCACCGACGACTTTATGTTCCGCCTCAATCCCGATCAATTCGAAAAACTGCGCTCCGAATATCAATACCGCCGCGAATTCTACATCTAAGCCTCTTTATCGTTGTTATAATATGACTTGTAGCCGTAGCCATATCCATATCCATATCCGTAGTGCCCGTAATAGCTTCCTCCGGTGGCGACTCCGTTGAGAACGCAGCAGATGTTCCTGTAGGCGCCGGTCTCGTAAAGATTTTCGAGCTCAGGGAGCATCGACTTGTCCAGAAGTCCTGCACGCAGAACGAAGAGAGTCCTGTCGACGCTTGCGTTGATGATCTTCGCGTCGGTCACAATCTCAATCGGCGGGCAGTCAACTAAAACATAGTCGTATTCCTTCTTGAGGGCGGAAATCATCCGGGAGAATCTCTCGCTGGAGATGAGCTCGGCAGGGTTCGGCGGGATTGTCCCCACCGGAAGCACGCTCACTCCCTCGATGCCCTCTGCAGGAACGATGACTTCGCCGACTGAATCGATGCGGCCGGCAAGATAATCGCTAAGACCCTTCTTAGGAGAATGTACAAGGCGGGATGCCGTGCCATGGCGAAGGTCTCCGTCGACGATAATCACACGTTTGCCCTTCAGCGCAAGGCAGACTGCAAGATTGACGGAAATGAATGACTTTCCGCTTCCGACATTGAATGAAGTGACCCCGAGAACATTCTTTTCCGGGTCCTGAAGCACAAACTCCAGATTGGTCCTGAGCACCCTGAACGCCTCGTTGACGGCGTTGCGGCTGCCCTGCTTCACTATCACTGAATTTGCTCCCCACGGGCTGACCCTCTTTTTCTTGCGGAATTTCGATCCCTTGTCCGTTGACGGGATTTCTCCCACAAGCGGAACGGATATGTTCTTGAGGTCGCGACGGCTGCGCACCTTGTTGTCAAGGGCCATCTGAAGATATAATGCTCCCACTGGAATCAAAAGTCCGAGAACAAGCGCCATCAGAAGAATCTGAAGCTTTTTAGGGGAGACCGGGAGATTGCCGGAAACAGGCTGTTTGATTATGCGGGTGTTGTAGGCGGTGAAGGCCTGAGAAAGCTCGTTTTCCTCCCTTTTCTGAAGCAGGTAGAGGTAGAGGGCCTGTTTTACGGTCTGCTGCCTTTCCACCGAAAGAAGCTGCTGGGCCTGGTTCGGCGCCTTGGCGATGTGTTCGGTGTTCTGCTTAGCGGTGGCTTCGAGCCTCTTGTACCGCACGTCGAGCGCGAGTATTTCGTTGTCGATGGAACTTGCGATTGCGTCCCTCATCGATGCGAGGGTCTGGTCCAGTTCCTTCACGAGAATGTTGTTCTCTCCGGAGTTCGCCACGAGGGTGTTCCTCTGGATGACTGAGCGGTTGTACTCCTCGATTCCCGTGTCCACAGTCTTGCTCCCCAATCCGAGATTTGAAGGAAGAATCTGGTATTTGTTCTTTTCGTCAGCGATGTAATCCTTTATGTAGCGGGCCATATAGAGCTGGTTGCCGACCTCCTGGATTTCCTTGCTGAGAACCGTGCTCTGCTGCATATACATCGTCGCTGCGGTCTCCACATCCGGAATCATATTCTCGGACTTGAAAGCGGAGATGTCCGAATCAACAACCGCAAGTTCGCTCTCGATGACCCTGAGGCGGTCGTTGATGAAAACTGAAGTGGAGTTCGCAATCTGGTTCTTGTCCTCCACCCATTTTTCGTTGTAAACCGCAATGACCCCGTTGAGGAAATCCCTTGCCCTTTCCGGAGATATGTCCTTGATTGAAAGGCTTATGACATCGGTGTTCTTCTCATAGAGCGAAACATTCAGCCTGCGCTGATACCCCTCTGCAACCGCCTGGACGCTGCCTTTGCTGACAAGGATGGGCTTTTCCATAGCCTCGGCGCTGTAGGAAGCTGTTTTCTCTATTATAATCCGGCCCACAGGAGTCGAAAGCGTGTCGCCGTATTGTCCCGAGACGGCCTCGGACTCTATCTTCTTACCCTTCAGACGGAACTTTTCGAGTGAAATCCCTCCGTCCACCTCGCTGAGGGTGAAGGCTGCGGAGGTGTTTTCCGGCACATCCGGAAATTCCGCTTCCACAGGGCGGTTCACTCCGTAGAGGACATTGCGGTGGAAGGGTCCCTTGGTGCTGTAGTTCATATTGAGCCCCAGACGGCGTACAGCTTCGTTGACCACATCCGGGGACTGGAAGGCCCTCACTTCGGTGGTGGCGCTGGACTTCACTCCGAAGATTCCCATAGAGTTGAAATCCGCAATATCGTTGGTGAAGGATGAATTTCTGCTGCTTGTCTTTACCTGCACCTCGGACGAAGTTTCATAGACATTCGGGGTGCGGAGGATGTAGAGGACTCCGAGGACGAGGCACAAGGCTACGCTCAGAATGAACCAGTACCAGCCGTAGAGGCATCTGGAGAAGAGTTCGCGAAGTCCGATTGTGCCCTCCGGGGAGGTGGCTGAAGTATAGTTGTTTTCCATAGTTTCTATTTTACTGCGTTAAGAACGATAAGGGCGATGGACGATGCGAGCGAAGCGATTGAAATCCAGAAGGATGTGGAGCGGACATTGTTTCCGTTGACTGTTGATTGGCGCGCCCTCACAGGGTTCGGGTCCACATAGATTATGTCGTTCTGCTGAATGTAATAGACAGGGGAGGCGAGAAGATCCGTCGCGGAACAGAGGTTCACCTGATAGGTCTTCATTTTTCCGTCTTCCTCTCTCATCACCTTCACATTTTCCCTCTGACCGTAGATTGTGAGGTCTCCGGCCGTTCCGATGGCGTCCAGAAGGGTTATTGCGTCCTTGTCGATAGCATAGCGCCCCGGTTTTGAGACTTCACCCAGGACCTGATAATAAAGGTTCATAAAGTCCACGGTGACTACCGCGTCGCTGGCCTGTCCCTGGGCCTTGAGTTCAGAGGAGATTTTTTCCGCAATCTGCGCGCGGGTGAGTCCCGCAACCTCAATCTCTCCGAGCACCGGGAAGGCGATAGTTCCGTTCTGACTCACCGTGTATCCGGACACATAGCCCTGGCTTGAGGTGCCTCCGATGCTGCTGCGGGTGTTCTCGCCGAGCCTCTGCGTGACATACGGAAGGTTGAAAAGGGAGCTGAGTTCCGGGGATTTGCAGTTTACGATTATGGAAATCTTGTCGTTCGGACGGATGGTGATTTCCCTTACGGCGGTTACAGTCTGCCCCTGGGCGTCCTCAGAGTCCTGAAAATAGGTTATGTGCTTCTGTGTCGCGCACGATGATAGCACCAGAGCAAGGGCCGCTGCCGCAAAGGAGGATAGTTTGTGAAAGGTCATATTCCTTGGTTCAAGTTATATCAAAAAACCGTCAAAGATACGAATAATTTTCGACTTACAAATTGCTTCCGCCAATAAAGCCTCGGAGCAGCGACGTCGCAGGCACATCTTTGTCGGAAACCGGGTAGAAGAAATAGAGAAATTTCAGCAGGCGGTGCGCCTCGCTGTACTCCGGGCAGTTCTTGGGGATGGTGCGCAGGATCTGTTCGGCGTGGGGCCTCAGGACCGCAAACTCCACGAGATATGCCGAGTTGAAAAGCACGTCGGCGTTCTCCTGGAACGGATAAATCCACTTCACCTCGGCGCGCCGCACATTCGGCCAGTTGCTTATAGTCTGCTCCGGGGTGAACGCGCCCTTGTTGTAGTCTCGCACGATGCGGCGCAGAAGCCTGTTGTCGCTTGTAGGGATGCTGTTGTGGTTGTCGATTGCGATGCTTGTAATCGTGTTGATGAAGATGCTGAACTTCTTCCCGGAGGGCACCCGGTCGGTAAGGCGCGGGTTCAGGGCGTGGATTCCCTCCACAAGCAGCACCGTGTCCTCCTCGAGACGCAGAGTCTTCCCGTTGTACTCCCTGATTCCCGTAACGAAGTTGTATTCAGGCACTTGCACTGTCTCTCCGTCGAGAAGCCTGAGGATGTCCTTCTGAAGGGCGTCGTGGTCCACCGTGTCGAAATTGTCGAAGTCGTAGTTGCCGTCGGGAAGTTTCGGGGTGTCGAGACGGTTCACGAAATAGTCGTCTGTGGAAAATGAGATCGGATGGAGTCCGCAGGCTTTGAGCTGAACGCTCAGTCTCTTGCAGAAAGTGGTCTTTCCGCTGCTTGTGGGGCCAGTTATGAGAACAAGCCGCACGGCCTCCGGAGAGTGGAACTTCCGGTCGATTTCCTCGGCTATCTGAACGATTTTCTTTTCCTGAAGCGCCTCGGCCACCTGGATGAGTTCGCTCGCGCGTCCCCCCCGGCAGGCTATGTTCACGTCGCCCACGCTGTCCAGCTTCATAATGGTGTTCCACCTGATGTTCTCGGCGAACATCTCGAAGGTCTTTGGCTGCTCGGAAAAAGGCGCGAGATTTTCGGGGTGATGGCGGTCAGGGACCCTAAGGAGCATTCCGCTGCGGAAAGGCTCCAGCGACCACACCTTCAGATAGCCCGACGAAGGGATGAGCGGGCCGCAGTAGTAGTCCGGCTTGCCGTCAAGAGTGTAATATTCCACGTAGACGGGCCGTGTAGTCTCTATGAGTTTCACGACATCGTCCCTGCCTTTTTCCCTGAAAATCCTCTCCGCTTCGTCCATCTGGGCCATAACCCTGTAAAAAGGAAGGTCCTTCTCCACAATCTCCCTCATCCTGTCCCGGATCTTTCCGACATCCTCCGCACTCCGGACGAGGCCTCCGTCCTCCTTCACCACGGCGCAGAAATATCCCTTTGAAATAGGCCTTTTCTGGTAGGTGCGGCAACCCGGGAAAACGTCCTGGGCGGCCTTGTTGAGAAGAAAACACAGGGAGCTGGAGTAGATGCTTCTTCCGCTGTAGGAGCGGTAGTCAAGAAATTCAACGTCCTTGTTGTTGTAGAGCCGGTAGCGGAGCCCCTCGACTACATTGTTCACCTTTGCGGCGACGATGGGGTAGGGCTTGGGGAAATCAAATTCGCGGACCGCGTCCAGAAGCGTCGTGCCTTCGACAAACTCCTTGAAGGACTGAGTGTTCTTGCAGAATATCCTGACCATATAGTTAGTGTGTTAAATTTCAAGGGCGGGGGACTTCCACAGGATAGGCATCCCCCCGGGGCTGTTAAAAATGAGTAAGCGGACGCAAAATTAGGAAAAATATGCTAAATTTGCACCTCAGAACTGAAGAAGCCGGCCAATTTCTCCGTCGCTTTGGATGAATCCAAATTAAAAATACATATCATTTTACTTTTAGCTATGAGCACAGTCCACATTATCGACCACCCGATGATTCAGCACAAGCTGACCATTATGCGTGACAAAAACACAGGTTCCAAGGATTTCAGACAGCTTCTGACGGAAATTTCACTTTTTATGGGTTATGAGGTCACCCGCGACCTTCCGCTCGACTACGTCGACATCGAGACCCCGATCTGCAAGATGAAGGCTCCGAAGGTTTCCGGAAGAAAACTCGCAATTGTCCCGATTCTCCGCGCAGGAATGGGTATGCTGGACGGAATGCTCACCCTCGTGCCGGTCGCAAAGGTCGGCCACATCGGCCTCTACCGCAACGAGGAGACTCACGAGCCGGTGGAGTACTACTGCAAGCTCCCTGAGGACATCCAGCAGAGGCTCGTCATCGTCACCGACCCTATGCTCGCAACCGGAGGAAGCTCCTGCGACGCCCTGACGATGCTCAAGAAGAAGTATGGCTGCACCAACATCCGCCTTATGTGCCTTGTGGCTGCCCCGGAGGGCATCAAGAAAGTGCAGGAGGAGCATCCTGACGTGGACATCTTCGTCGCAGCCGTTGACGATCACTTGAACGAAAACGCCTATATCGTGCCAGGTCTTGGAGATGCCGGCGACAGAATCTTCGGGACGAAATAGAGGCGGATTGCTGCGTTGCCACTCAGGGAAAATCCTCACAACCCCAAGGTTGCTCCGGTGTTTCCCTTCGCTTGCGCCTTGCACTCCATCCTTTATTTCGCCCCTCGCGGCCAAGTTTTTTTAAGATTGCTTCTGATACAAAAAGTGACCCTCAGTCTTTGGACTTTGGGCCACTTTCTTTTTGTGGGGCTTTGGCTCTATTTTCTGTGTTTCTTACCCTTCTTCTTGCGGCTGGAGAGCAGGGCGGCTGCAATAAGAGCCACCGCTGCGGCGGCGATGCAGATGTAGGTGAAATAGCCGGCGTTGTCGCCCTTCACCCTTGACCACATCTTGAGAAGCTCCTCCGTGCGGTCGCCGCTGTCGTGCATCATCCCGCAGTGCTCCATAATTGACGCGTCCGGGTACATAACCGGGTTGAGGCACGCTCCCTTGCCCTTTTCTCCAAAGAAATAGCTTGCATCCTCCGGGGCATATTCCTCTGGGTCAGACATAGCCTCAAGGATTTCATCCCCTCCGATTGCGCTCACGTAGCCGATTACATCCATATTCCTGATGGCGTTCTCAGCCTGGCAGAGGAAATTGATGAAATAGCGCGCCGCCTGAACATTCTTCGCATATTTCGGGATGACCCAGCCGTCGAACCACACCGTGCTTCCCTCGGAAGGAACGGCGTAGTCGAGAGTCACGCCCACTTTAGCCGCCTCGTCGATTGCCCACTGCGCATCGCCGCTCCAGCTCAGATTAATCCAGCCCTTCTCCTTGGTCATAGCTTCCTTGCCGAAATCGGCCTCCCAGCCGAGCACATTGCCCTTGATCTCGTTCAGATAGTCCTCCACTTTCCTGATGGACTCGTCGGAAGAGTCGCTGCACACGCTCTGAAGGCTAACCTCTCCGCGCGCAATCTCGTCCTTGTGAAGGGCGATGTTGAGCGAGGTGTAAACGTCCCTGAACGCGTCCTTGACGAAGATTTTGCCCTTGAACTTGGGGTTCTTGAGGCAGTCCCAGGTGGAGGCCTCTTCGCGGGTGACATATTTCGGATTGTAGAGGATTCCGGTCGTTCCCCACATATAGGCAACTACATAGTCCTCAGCATTTTTCCCGCTGCTTATAATCTCACCGAGCTTTTCCTTTATAAAAGGAGCGACGGAGGCCGTGTAGTCAGGGCAGGAACCGAAATTGCGGTCAATCGGAAGAAGCAGGTCCTCGCGGAGCATCCTCTCGATTATGTAGTCCGAAGGGCACACGACGTCGAAATCCTCGTGCCCGAGTTCAATCTTGGAGAGCATAATCTCGTTCACGTCGAAAAGCTGGTAGATGATTTCCACCTCTTCGCCGGTCTGCTCCCTGTACCAGGATTTGAACTCCTCCAAAAGGGGCTCGTCGATGTAGTCGGCCCAGTTGTAGATTTTGAGCGTGTGCTCACGGTCGGCAGCGCTGCAAAGGGTCATTGCGCCCAGAAGAAGTGCCGCTGCGGCAGAGAAAAACTTTTTCATTTTATTCGTTGATTTTCAGGTGTTTATATTCTATGTTTATGTTTGTGGCTCTCAGCCTTCGCGCCGTCCGCCTTCATTGAGCGGATGTTTATGATTATAAGAAGCAGGAGCACGAAAAGGAAAATCAGAGTCATAATCGGCCGGATTTCCGGGGTGAGGCCTCCCTTGCGGGCATCCGCGTAGATGTAGGTTGAGAGGGTCTCCAGGCCTCCGTTGCCCTTGGTGAAAAGGGTCACCGCGAAGTCGTCGATTGAAAGGGTGAACGCGAGAATGAAACCGGAAATCATCCCCGGCTTAATCTGCGGCACAATCACTTTCCTCATAGCCTGACGGGGTGAGGCTCCGAGGTCCAGCGCCGCCTCATAGAGGTTTGCGGGCATCTGGCGGAGTTTCGGCATAATGGAAAGAATCACATACGGGGTGCAGAAGGATATGTGCGCGAGAATCACCGTCGTGTAGCCCTGGCTCACTCCGAGGGCCACGAAGAGGATGAAAAGCGAGATACCCGTAATGATGTCCGGGTTGAGCATCGGAATGTCATTGAGCAGGGTCATAGCCTTTCTCTTTCTGCCGTGAAGATTGTAAATGCCTATGGCAGAAATGGTTCCGAGCAGAGTTGAGAGCACTGCGGAGATGATGCCGATGGAAAGGGTGTTCTCTATGGCGTGGATGAGCGAGCTGTTGAGGCCGCCTCCGAACACGTTCTTATAGAGGTTCAGGGAGAATCCTGTCCAGTTTCCGAGCACCTTGGCCTCTGTGAATGAATAAATTGCGATTATGAGAATCGGGGCATAGAGGATTATAAGCAGAATCCATATATACGCCTGGGCGAGGAACTTTTTCATCAGAGCAGCCCTCCCGCTTCATTTGCCCTCGTGTCCTCACGGGAGGAGAAGAGGGTGGTTAAACCGATTATAAGCAGCATTATCAGCGCAATGGTGGAGCCGTAGTTCCACATCCCGTTGTTGATGTTTTCCTGAATAGTCGTTCCGAGCAGTTTCACCTTGTTGAGGGTGAGAAGCTCCGAGATGGCGAAAGTGGAAATAGTCGGCATAAAAACCATCATGACTCCGCTCATAACCCCGTGCATCGAAAGGGGAACGGTCACTTTCGTGAACACCTTCAGAGGGCTTGCCCCGAGGTCCTGAGCCGCTTCGATATAGGAATGATCCAGTTTCTCGAGGGTGTTGTAGATAGGGTAGATCATAAACGGCAGGAAGTTGTACACCATACCGAAAATGAGAGCGCCCTCTCCCAGAGGAAGACGTAGAAAGTCGAAAAGCGCCACCGTCGCAAGGGTGCGGATGAGCATATTTATCCACATCGGGAGGATGAACAGCATCACGGTGACCTTCGAGCGGTTGAGGCTGGAATTGCTCAGAATCCACGCCGCAGGGTAGCCGAAAAGAAGGCAGAGAAGAGTCGTAATTATCGCCACTTCAATCGAATATGCGAAGGTCTTTATGTCCTCGGAGGTGGTGAAGAACCTCTTGAAGTTGTCAAGGGTGAAAGCACCGCTCGCGTCGGTGAAGGCATAGACTGCAATCATCACCAGCGGCATCACCACGAACAGGATCATAAAGATGAAGTAGGGCAGGGACCAGTATGACCTTTTGAATGTTCTCATCTTATTCCCTTTTTCTCAAATGGATGTTCTCCGGTTTGATTCGGATTCCCACCAGGTCGCTCTTGTCCCAGACGTCGTCGGTCTGAACATAGACCTTTTCCCCCGCGTCGGTCTTGACGGTGAGGAAGTAGTGGTTACCTTTATATAATATGAAGAAAACTCCGCCGCTCACTGTGCCGTCCCCGCTCTCGTCCATAAGCTCCACGTCGCGGAACTCAACGTCGGCAAAGAACCGGTCTCCCTCACTGGCTCCCGCAAGCGCATCGGCGTTCACCCCTGCATCCACGGCCCACTCCTCTCCGAGGAAGCGGACCCGGTTTTCAGCGACGAACTCGGCCTCGAAGGAGTTCCTGAGGCACTCCTTGTGCATTACGTGAATGTCGTCCGGGCGGATGAGAAGTCCCACTTCGCTGCCCGGGGCGAAGGCGTTATAGTCCTGAACCATAATCTCATAGCCGTCCTTAGTGAGGATCGTCATCTCGTAGTGCACGCCCTTGAAGATGCAGGTCTGGACTGTTCCCGTGAACTGGGCCTTGTCCAGGTGCTCGTTGAAGATGTAGATGTCCTCAGGGCGGATGACAACGTCCACGTGCTCGTTCGGCTCGAAGCCCTTGTCCACGCAGTCGAAGTCGTGGTAGATGAACTGAACCTTGTTGTCGCACGGGATGATTCCGTTCAGGATGTTGCTCTCTCCGATGAAGTCGGCCACAAAAGAGTTCGCAGGCTCGTTGTAGATGTCGGTAGGTGTGCCTATCTGCTGGATAACTCCCTCATTCATAACGACTATGGTGTCGCTTAGGGTGAGGGCCTCCTCCTGGTCGTGGGTGACATAGATGAAGGTGATGCCGAGTTCGCGGTGCATTTCCTTGAGCTCCATCTGCATATCCTTGCGCATCTTCAGGTCCAGCGCGGCCAGCGGCTCGTCAAGAAGAAGCACCTTAGGCTGGTTCACAATCGCGCGCGCAATCGCAACCCTCTGCTGCTGTCCTC
Source organism: Flexilinea sp. (assembly GCA_963589825.1). GTDB lineage: Bacteria > Bacteroidota > Bacteroidia > Bacteroidales > UBA932 > Cryptobacteroides. The sequence goes on from CAVAMP010000041.1 coordinate 17,955, forward strand.
CCGAGAGCGAGTCCACGTCCCTTTCCTCGTAGTCGGTCATAGTCACCATCTTGAGGGCTTTGCGGACCCTACGGTCAATCTCTTCCGAAGGCACTTTCTGGAGTTTCAGACCGAAGGCGATGTTGTCGTAAACATCCAGGTGCGGGAAAAGCGCATATCTCTGGAACACCGTGTTGAGCGGCCTGTGGTGCGGCGGAACCGAGGTTATGTCCTGCCCGTCCATAATGATTTTTCCCTCGGTGGGTTCGGTGAATCCCGCGAGCATCCTGAGCATCGTGGTTTTTCCGCAGCCCGAAGGCCCGAGGAGGGTTACAAATTCGCCCCTTTTAATCTGAAGGTTGATGTCCTTAAGAACTTGAACTCCGTCGAATGATTTCGAAATATGTTCAATGTCAATGATTATATCCTTATTATCCATTTTCTATCCTATCCTATCCCTTCGGGGTCCGGGTGAACCCCATCCTAATCTTATTTATTCCAGAAGTCGCTGATGAGAAGGTTGTAGGTGATGCCGACATTCACCGAAAGCTGCCTGTAGGGTGAGTTTGCGGCAACTATTGCGTGCACTCTCAGGGCCTGAGAATCCCTCAGCGGGAACCAGTGGGCGCCGATTCCGCCCCAGAATGCGTCGAGCCTGTATCCGGGTTCATCGGGGTTATATCCGAACATCTCCCAGCCGCCCTTTGCGAAAAGCGAGGCTTTTTCTCCGAAATCATACTGGAGTTTGAGCGTTGCGAGGGCCTCCTCGAAAGGAGTTTTCCAGGTCGTTCCCCTCATCATAGCGTCAAGGTCGATTGTGAGGTCTCCGAAGGCAAGGCTCTGTCCGAGAGCGAAATATCTCCACCAGCTGCTTCCGTAAGGGGAGCCGTCGGCATCGTAGTCAAGATAGTCTCCAACCGCGTTGACGGAGAACCGTCCGGTCCAGGGGCCCTGAAATTCGTTCAGCTGAAGCGCGAAGGCCATTTTGGCGTCCTTATAGGGCCAGACTGCGTAGGGAGAGGAGCTCATCTGGAAGCGGAGATTCGTCCCTTCGGATGGGGAAGTCCACCCGATGGATCCGCCCCACTGATAGACCTGCATCCCTTCGGCGAACCAGGTGTCCTCCTCCATTTCGATCGGGGCGCCGTTCCAGAAGAATGAGGAAAGGTCGTAGTGCATATCGACGTCGTTCGCCTCGAATTCGCTCAGGCCCAAGGCCATCATATCCTTTCCCACCGTGAAGGTCCAAACTCCCGCGTTTCCGGCGTCGAGGTCGTAACTGATTGTGGCCCAGTCAATCCAGTCGGTGCTGTTGGAGTGGAAGGAGTTGCTGTAGAGGGGAGTCATCTTCTCCTCGGGCGCGTTCATATACCAGGAAACGCCCATCCAGTGGTTGGAAACGGAGTAGGACCAGCCACGACCGAAGGTTCCGTCTATAAAGGTATAGATGGATGTGTTGCCGAAACTAAGGTCGGTTTCGGAGCCGCTGGTAAGGGGGAAATAGGGGTTTACGTCGAAACGCGCAACAGCGCTGACTTCGACGCCGTTTTCCGGAGCGGAGCTAACCTCTTGAGCGGAGGCAGCCAACCCACAAAGTGTAGCGGCAGTAGTTAAGAGTATGAGTTTTCTCATTTCCCATAAAAAGAAATTTAAGTTAAACTTACGATGTGGCTGCCTATAGATTATGCCTCATCGTTAAAAACACCTGGATTTTGAGTATCTTTTGGGTCCATATTCCTTTTCTCATCGGTCGTGTACACCCGGTACACTCCCTCTTCGCAAAGAAATCTGTCCTCCAAAATCTATCTCAAAATCTTTGAGAGATTACATCCCTCAAATTTTCGGCGCAAATGTACTACATTTTTAAATAAATCAACCCCCCTATGAAAAAATATGTGGGGAAATTTGTGAAGTTTGCCCCGAAAAAGCTAACTTTGGAGGCTTTGAACGGGCCCGGGGAGGGTGAAATCCGAGGGTCCTGCAACCGATTTGAAATATAAATTACAGTTTTATGAATATGCTAACACATCTCCGCCTGCTTCTCTGCCTTGTCCTGGCAGGCTTTGCGGGCATCTTCTCCGCCGGTGCAGCGTCATTCTCCGACCGCTTTGAGGACAAGACCCTCAGGGTGGACTACAATTTCTGCGGCGACGCCTCCTCTCAGTCCATCTGTCTGAGTTCTCTCTGGAGCAGCGACGGCTGGTATGGTCGCAGGGTAAATCTTGACTCTATGCCGCTCAAGGGCAACGGAGAGGTGGTGATGACGGATTTCGAGACCGGCGAAAGGATCTACTCCTGGGCCTTCTCGTCGCTTTTTACGGAGTGGCTTTCCACTGATGAAGCCCATTATAAATCAAAGAGTTTCGAGCACACGGTTCTGCTTCCTCTTCCAAAGGCGAAGGCGGTTGTGACTGCAAGGCTTTTCGACAAAAGGGGATCTGTTGCGGCCGAAAACAGTTTCATTCTCGACCCTTCGGACATACTTATCCGCCGGGAGGCCCCGTCAAAGGCTCGCTGGAGCTATCTCCACAAAGGGGGAGACAGCCGTGAATGCATAGATGTCGTGATACTTGCGGAAGGATATTCCAAAAAGGAGATGAAAAAATTCCACTCCGATGCCCTCGCGGCCTGCGAGGCTCTTCTTGCCGCGGCGCCTTTTTCCGAGAAAAAGAGTCAGCTCAATATAATAGAGGTTGACACCGTCTCAGAGGACAGCGGAGTGAGCGAACCGCTGAAAGGGGAGTGGAGGACAACTGCGGTCGCATCCCATTTCTCCACATTCTACTCCGACCGCTACCTCACCACCGAGCGCGTTTTCCAGATCCATAATCTTCTCGGAGGCATTCCCTATGAGCACATTATAATCCTAGCCAACACCCCGACATACGGCGGAGGGGGCATTTTCAATTCCTACACCCTCACCACGGCCCACCACAGCGCATTCCGCCCGGTGGTAGTCCACGAGTTCGGCCACAGTTTCGGCGGCCTTGCCGACGAGTATTTCTACGATTTCGACGATGTCCTTGACGAAAGCTACGACACAGGCGTCGAGCCGTGGGAGCCGAATATAACGACCCTGGTGGACTTCCCCTCAAAGTGGCAGGATATGCTCCCGGAGGGCACCCCTGTCCCGACCCCCGGCGGTCACTACGACACCGACGCTCTGGACAACACCCAGGAGGGCATTGACAAAATAGGCGTATACGAAGGAGGCGGCTATATGCTCCACGGAGTCTACCGTCCCGCCGACAACTGCCGAATGCGCACCAACGCCGCCGAGGGCTTCTGCCCCGTCTGCCGCCGCGCCCTAAGCAATCTCATCGACTTTTATACGAAAGAGGCTGAATAAAAAGCGGTCTATAAATGAACAAGAAAAGCCACGAAATTTTCGTGGCTTTTCTCGTACCCCCGTGCGGAATCGAACCGCAACCGTCAGAACCGGAATCTGAAATTCTATCCATTAAACTACGGAGGCAAATCCGAAGGGCAAAGTTAATACATTTTTTGTAAAGGATTTGGCCTCCGAGTCATTTCTTTGGAAAAACAGAGAAAAAAGTTTAACTTTGACCGTATGAATCGAATCTAAATCTCAATCAATATGAAACACATTTTTAGAAACTTCCTTGCGCTGCTCTCAGCCGGCATTATTGTTCTTGCGGGCTGCGGCAAGCTGAATGAGGAAATTGCCGGACTCCGCTCCGAGCTTGGCACTCTTACCGAGAGGGTAGCCGCCATTGAAAACGCTCAGATTAAGGCTCTTGATGAGCAGATTGCCTCCATCGAGAAGGAAATCGCGTC
>CAVAMP010000042.1:0-21172 GCA_963589825.1 Flexilinea sp.
ACGAGCCTGGATTGCAGCAACAATAACCTTACGAACCTGGATTTGTCCAAGAACGAGAAACTTACCACGGTAAATCTTACAGGGAACGTGAATCTGACAAAAGTCGTATGCAAATCTTCTGATTGGCTTGACGGCTGTTTAATATCCACTGATGATACAGCAATAATATTTTATTATCTGCCGGACGGGACACAAATGAATGTATATCAGGGCACTGTGATTGATGGTAAGACTTGGATGAACTACAATGTTGGAGCAAGCGAGAGCAACCTTTATGGCTCCAGTTACAATTTTGACAACGCTCAGACCGCCTGTCCAACCGGCTGGAGAGTCCCGACCAAGGATGAACTCACCTCTCTGTCTGCCAATTATTCCGCTTGGACAACTTACAAAGGACTAAATGGTCGTTGGTTCTCTGGAAGTCAGACATATTCCTCAAACGTTTCAGCAATTTTTCTTCCGACATTATCCTCAAGTGCCTCCTACGGCCTCTATTGGTCGTCCACGGAGAACGATAGCAGCAACGCTTACAACCTCTACTTCAGTTCCGGGAGTGTGTTCGTCGGCAGCGGCTATCGTTCGGGCGAGTGGTCAGTCCGTTGCCTCAAGGACTGACAGGTCCCTGCCTCCGGCGGGACCTGACAGTCTTCCTCCTCTGTTCTGACGGGGAAAGACCTTCAGGTCAGCCCCGTCAGAACGGGAAAATATAATGACATTTTGCAGGGGTACGGTTGAGAGTCCGGATGGTGTCAAAAGCTTTCCGGCGGGGATCTGCAAGTCCAGCGTCCCACTGGGGCTCCCCAGTCATTTTGTCTGCGGGGAAGATTGCCTCTGATGTCTCTCTTCCTCCCAGCATCGAGAGGACGCATCCGCTCCAACGGCAACTATTGGTCGTCCACGGAGAACGATAGCAGCAACGCTTACTACCTCTACTTCAATTCCGGGAATGTGAACATCCCCGCGTGCGAGACAATTTTGTTTTCAAATTGCATCGGGCTTTGCGGGAGATGACTTTTTCAGAACTGACATAATGTCAACAGAGCCGCAACTCCGTGGTTTTGGAGTTGCGGCTCTGCTTCATACAGATTGAAATCTGGAATTTGTTTGAAGTCGAATGTCAGTTCTGCTTCAGACTAAGCACTTCTCCGAGCGGAAGTCCTACGCACTGGGCGATGATGTCCATTTCTTCCATAATACTCCGTTCGTAAAGCATTTCTTGTTGTTGTCGAATGCGGCTATGCGGCAGGCTTCGAGAAGATTTATTTTCCGAAAAGTTCTGAATGACTGCCAAGACGCACAAGTTTGATAATCTGTTCTTTTTCGTCTATCCAGATGAGCAGAAAGTCGTTTTCGATGTGGCACTCAAGCGCTCCTTTGTAGTTTCCGATGAGAGGATGAGGCTTATATTTGGAAGATACTTCCCCTGTTTCGCTCAGTTCATCAAGAACTTTCTCCAATGCGACGAGTTTCTTCTTGTCTCTGGAGATTTTCTTGAAGTCTTTCTTGAACTGTCCTGTTTGTGTCAGCTTCCACATATCACAGCGCCGCTACAAGTTTTTTGAACGCCTCCAAATCGAAACTCTCAAGGTTGCGGTTCTCTGCCGCATCCTTCAGAGCCGCCTTGGTCGTCTCATTGGGCTCATTGTAGGCGACATCCATAAGGATATTCTCCACATAATTATTCAGACTCCGATTGTCTTTCTTCGCGAGAGCCTTGAGCCTTTCCACAAGTTCGACATTGAGCCTGAATGCCGTAGGCTTCTTAGTTGTATTCCGTATTGCAGTTTCCATGTTATATATCATTTGTTTTGCAAATGTATAACACATTATAATACAAAACAAATTTTCTTTATGTTTTTCTGCACTCTGGAGTGAAATCATAGCATCTTTTTGGGAAAACTGCCGCGAAGATCTCAGCGGGGTCTTCGCGGCAGTTTTTTATAGAGTTTTTCGGGTTGTCTGATTTTGACTTAGACGGCCATTACGAATTTGACGAGGTAGTAGGCGTAGCCGGCGTAGCATAGAAGCATTGCGGCGCCGCCTGCTCTTGAAATTTTGCCCCTGAGGCCGAAAAAAAGCGGAATAAGGGCGGATGCAAGCATCACTGAGTAGTCCACGGGGCCGATTTTCCCGGTTGTGAGCGGAGTAATCATCGAGGCCACTCCGAGGATTGCCGTGATGTTGAAGATATTCGAGCCTATGATGTTGCCCAGAGCCATATCCGTGTCCTTTTTCACCGCTGCCGTGATGGAGGCGGCGAGTTCCGGAAGGGATGTCCCGCAGGCGAGAAGAGTGATGGAGATGAACGCGTCGCTCACTCCGAGCATCTTTGCAATCGCGACGGCTTCGTCAACGAAGAAATTCGAGCTCACCACAAGGGCGGCGAGTCCGAGAATTATGCTGAGGACCGCCTTTACGAGGCTGTCCTTCTTGCCTTCGGGGGCCCCGGCAGCGTCAATGGCCTGCCCTTTGGCGGCATTCTCCTTGTCGCCCTCAGCCACTCCGGGCTCAATCTGCGCCGGCTCACCCGCGCTCTTTTTCCCGCTTCGAAGCGAGAGGAACATAAAAAGCGCGAAAAGCACAAGGAGAATGGCTCCGTCGATGCGGCTTATAAGAGGAGTGCCTCCGGTGAAAAAATTATAGACCAGAAGCCCCAGCAGAGCCGAGACGCCGATGCAGTAGGGCAGCTCAAACTTGAGGTTGGATTTCGGAACGGCGACCGGGAACAGCAGAGCCGTGAGACCCAGGATGGCGAACACATTGAAGATGTTCGATCCCACCACATTGCCGATGGCGACCTCGGAGTTTCCCTCAATCGCCCCGACCGAGCTCACCACGAGCTCAGGCAGCGAGGTGCCGATGCCGACGATGACGGCGCCGATGACAAAGCTCGAAACCTTGCACCGCCGGGCCACCACCACGGCGCCGTTCACAAGGAAATCCGCGCCGAAGACAATTCCCGCGAGGGATATCAGCAGAATTACATATTCCATAATCTAAAGATTGTGTGTAGGGCGGGAAATCCCGCTTTACGCGAAACTGTCCGCTTTCCGCGGGGGCCTACTTCGCGAGGTTTCCGGTCTGGTCAAGCGGGTAGCTGAACCAGTCTGAGCAGTCCTGGTAGTTGTACGGGATGTACTCCGCGCAGTGAACGAAAGCCTGATTGTGCTTGCGGTTGATGTAGATGTCCACCCTCAGCCCGTTTCCGGCGCCGGTCTCGGTCCAGTCCACCTTGGACGGGTCGTTCTTCAGCGCGTCAAGCAGTTCGCTCTTGCGGCTTGCCTGGAAATATTTGATTTTCTTGCAGTATTTGACCCCGTTCTCAGTGTCCTTGTAGGCATTTTTCATTGTGAAGAAAAGCACGATGCCGCAGAATGCGAGGCAGCATCCGAGGATGTTCACGCCTACGGCTGAAGGAATTACCACGATGACAACGCCCGCAACTACGAGAAGGGCGCAGATGACTATATCGAGTGTGCTGTGCACACGTTTGAATTCTTTGTTCATAATCTTGATCATTTTATATGTTGTTGAATATCAGGTTTTTAGGCTATTGGAAGGGATACGCCCGAAAGGCAGCCGGGCATATCCCCATTAAAGGTTTTGTTTTGCCGTTACGCACATATATAAACACAATTCTTCCTTCGGCGCTTGGCACCGAGGGGGCGTAACAGGCGGTGGGGGGGGGAGGGATGTTAAATCCTTAGAATATGCAGTTTTAGGAAGGCAGAGGGCAGAACAAGCCAGAGACAACCTCCTGAAAGCGAGGCAATTACTTCTTTGCCTCCGCGCACTGTGGAAACAAGGCGGCCATAGCGGCAGATACTTGGCCTGGCGTTCTGCGAGTGGCGTTTGCCTTCGGAAAGGTTGCGCGAAGATGCCCCGCTGCAGTTCACCCTTGCGGATGGGACTTCGCAGCGTGCAGGCATAAAGGCGTTGCCCTTCTCGTCCAGAAATTCGTCCTTCTGCTCGCTCTCATCCTGAAGAATGTAGCTCTCCACCTGCGGCGCGGCCCCGGAGAGGCTCTGCGACGCAAATTCAGCCTTCCCGTCCACGCCTTCAGAAAGAAGGACGGAGCCGAGAGCGGCGAGTGCGAGAGTTAAAATTTTTCTCATAATGTCTGAGCAGAAAAATATCTATAAACAGCGCAAATATAACAATTTTTTGGAATTATTCAGCTTTGCTAAGGGCTTCCTGCAGTTCCTTGTCGTATCTCAGTCGGAGCTGCACGCCAGCAGCCTGATAGTAGTAGCGGACAACCAGCTCTTCCTCGATGAACGGAACAATCTCGTCCTTTTTAAGGCGGATAAGCTGCTCCTTGTCCATCTCGAGAGCCTTGTTGATGGCGACAAGCTGCTCCTCCACGCCCTCTGAGAGCCCGTCTTTCTCCAGCTCCTTTTTCATCTGGTCGAAAAGCGCCTTGGCGCTGCTGCGGCAGTCGAACTCCTGGGTCTTGGCGAAGTTCACGAAATCGTCGAACTCCGCATCGCTAAGGTGGAAACTCTCCACCGCCGGAATCGAAGCGTGCTTACGCACGAACTCAATCGCATAGCGGTCCAGAACTCCGTAAACCACAAGAGAATAGAGAATGCGGCTGTAGGAAGGCGCCTGAAGAACCACATCCGGAGTGATTCCGCCGCCGTCGCGGACCGTTCTTCCGTGCGCGGTCTTGAACTCGTGGGTCAGGGAGTCAGGAATATGTCCCACGCTGCCGTCCTCGTTGCGGTGGCTGTAGTCGATGGCCTGGACGCAGCGGCCGGACGGGGTGTAGTACTTCGCGGTGGTGACCTTCAGCTGCCCGTTGTAGGCGACAGGGCGGATGGACTGCACAAGACCTTTCCCGTAGCTGCGCTGGCCCATCACCGTAGCGCGGTCAAGGTCCTGAAGCGCTCCGGTCACAATCTCCGAGGAGGATGCCGAATTGGAGTCGATGAGGACTATTATAGGAATCTCGGTGTCAATCGGTTCTGTCGTGGTTCTGTATTCCTTTGTGTCTTCCGTGCGTCCCTTCGAGCTCATCACCAGCGAACCCTTCGGCACGAAGAGGCTGACGATGTTGATTGCCTCGGACATAAGCCCGCCGCCGTTTCCGCGAAGGTCGAGAATGAGCCTCTGCATACCGTGCTCCTTGAGCTTATAATAGGCCGCACGGATGTCTGAGGACACGTTTTCGGTGAACCCGCTCTGAAGGATGTAACCGTCTTTTTCATTCAGCATCCCGGCATATTCCACATCCGGAAGATGGATCCTCTCCCTAACGATTTCCAGGTCCTTGACCTCCCCGGTGCGCACTTTCTTCACCTTGAACCTCACCTTCGTGCCCGGCTTTCCCTTCATTTTTTCGGAAGCCTCGGCGCTTTCCATCCCCACGGTGCTCTCGCCGTTTATTTCCATAATCTCGTCCCCGCACTGAAGACCGTACTTCACTGCCGGCGAACCTTCGTATGGCTCGTTTATAATCACATATTCCCCCTTTTTCTTGTGGATAATCGCGCCTATACCCCCGTAGGATTTGGAAATCATCATCTGGAAATCCTCGTTTTCCTCCTCCGGCACATAGACGGTGTAGGGGTCGAGCTGGGAAAGCATAGCGTCAATTCCCGCCTTCATAATCCTTCCGGCATCAAGCGTGTCGACGTATGACTGGTTGAGCTGACGCACCACGGAGTTCTGAATTTCAGTCCATTGTCCGAGTTTGAAAGCCTTGCTCTGTGCCCCTGAGGGGGTGTTTGCCCCGAAAATGAGGGCCGCGCAGAAAAGGGCGGCCGCGAGTGCTGAGTGAATATGTTTCATATCTGTAAATTTCATTTGTACCTATATCATAGAAGGCCTGTGTCCGAAATCAATAACCGTTCCCATTCGGACGCAAAGACACAAAGATACTAATCTATGCGGAATTTTGCTAATTTTGCGCCGTGTTTTGAGATTTGAACATCCTTTTTATTAGACAAACGGAATTTTATGAAACTGGTTTTTGCAACTGGAAATAGGGGAAAGTTGCGTGAGGCAGGGGAAATTCTCGGCGAGGGCGTTGAAATCCTCTCTCCGGCGGAGCTCGGAATAGAGGGCGAGGCGGAGGAAACGGGAAGCACATTCGCGGAAAACTCCCTGCTGAAGGCTCAATATATTTTCGACAGGCTCCCCGAAGGGGCTGCGGACGCGGTTTTTGCCGACGACTCGGGTCTTGAGGTGGACGCTCTCGGGGGAGAGCCGGGGATATACACGGCGCGCTATGCCGGGGAGGACAAGAACTTCTCCGACAATATGGACAAGCTCCTTTCGCGCCTTAGGGAAGCGGGGGCGGAAACCCCCGGGAGCCGCTCGGCAAGGTTCCGCTGCGTCGTGACGCTCATCTTCCCTGACGGCAGACGGGTTGTGTCCGACGGAAGTCTTGAGGGCAGGATAGCCTCCGGGAAGGCAGGCTGCGGCGGATTCGGCTACGACCCAGTTTTCATCCCGACGGACGCGGAGCTGGGCAGTCTTCTGGACGACGGATATTCAAAGGCCGAGGTCAATGCCTTTCGCGGAAAGACCCTCGCCGAAATCCCCGAAAACATCAAAAACCAAATTTCCCACCGCTACAAGGCCCTTATGGGCATAGTGGGCGCGCTGAAATAGCAGTTACAATTATTACCACTTCCAATTTTGAAAGTCCCGCTTGCAAAATCTCAGAAGAATTGAAACCTAATATATGACACGGGGTGGCAAAAAAGAGAGCATTGAATTCATCCTTCTCCATTCAACCAAGTATGGGGACAATTCCCTCGTGCTCCACACTCTGAGCCGCGAATGGGGGAGAAGAAGCCTTTTCCTGCGCTCGGTTTCGGGGGCATCCTCTCTTTCCGGAGCATCGTCCGGTGGGGGCCGCAAGGGAGGAGGGGGAAGCCGCTCCGGGGTTATGAGCCTTGTGAGCCCTCTGAGCATTCTTGAGGGCGAGGTTTCGGTGAATCCGGTTTCCGCCTCATCGATGATGACGGTAAGGGGACTCGGGGCAGTCTGTCCGCTTCAGTCCCTGAGAACGAATTTCAGTAAGGCAAGCATCTCGATGTTCATCTCCGAAGTCCTTTTCCGCACCCTCCGGGAAGGAGCGAACGAAGAAGGGCTCTACGACTGGTGCGTAAAGAAAATCCTGCTTCTGGACGCGCTGGAGGGCAACTTTAGCAATTTCCATCTTCTCTTCCTTCTGGAACTCACGGTAGCCCTCGGGTTCCGCCCCGCAGCAGCTGACCTTGCGCCCTTCGTCCCGGAACCTCTCCGGAGCACTGCCGAAAAACTGATGAGCCTCCCCTTTGAAGAAGCGCTCCTTGTACCGATGAAAGGCGAGGACCGCTCCACTCTCGTAGAGTCAATCCTCGCCTACATAGAAACTCACCTGGAATATCCCCTCAACATCCGCTCCACCGCCATCCTCCGCGAACTGTTCTAAAGCTCGTTTATCTCTTTCAACAAAAAATCCTCGATGTTGATGTAGCGCACACCCCGCTCATCTGTCCAGGGAAGGATATTGTCGCGAACCACGACCAATTTGGTGTATGAGTCATCGACACGATTGAGGGAATTGACCTCCTGCAGCCGTTTCTCCTCATCTGCGACTGTAAGTGCTGACTGGATGTAGTAACGCTTTTCCGCCAGATTGACCACGAAGTCTATTTCAAGCTGCGTGCGCACCTTCTTCCCGTCCACGGTGTGGTTGTACTCTACCACGCCCACATCGACATTGAATCCTCTTGCGCGGAGCTCGTTGTACAGGATATTTTCCAAAATGTGGTTTTCCTCCTGCTGTCGGAAGTTAAGACGGGCGTTACGCAAACCGATGTCCGTAAAGTAGTATTTGAGCGGAGTGTCGATATACGAACGGCCCTTTATGTCGTAACGGTATGACTTGCTCAGAATGTAGGCGTCAATCAGGCAGTCAAGGTAGGTGGAAATGGTCTCATTCTTTATCTTCACCCCCTTGACCGACCCGAATGTATTGGCCAGCCTGGTCGGATTGGTAAGAGACCCCACTGCGGAGGCGACTGTGTTGAGCAGTTCACCCAGTGTCTCCTCCTCTGCACGCAAGTGATTGCGTTCTATGACATCCCTAATGTAGGTGAGAGTGAACAGATCCTGAAGGTACTTGGATTTCTCCGCGTGAGTGCTCTTCTGAAGAACCATAGGCATTCCTCCGTAGGTCATAAACTCTCTCCAGGCGAAGCGCTTCTCTCCCGGGAATGCAGCATAAAATTCATCGTAGGTAAGAGGAACGATATGAATTTCTTCTCCTCTGTCACGGAAAGCGGTGGCCACGTCTGACGACAGCATTTTGGAGTTGCTGCCGGTCACATAAACATCGACATTGGGAAGGCTTTTCAGCCCCAGAAGGACATCGACAAAGGAGATTTTGGCCCCCGACTCTTTCGGAAGATAAGGATTGTCCACCGTCTCGACCATCTGTATCTCGTCAAGAAGAATGTAATAATCTTTGGAGGTGTCTCTGACCTTTTCTCTGAGATATGCCCCCAGTTCCATAGGATTGCGGTATCGGGCATTGATGTCGTTGTCGAGTTCAAGCGTGATAATCTGTTCCTGCGGAATGCCTTCCTGAAGAAGGTAATCACGATACAGAATTCCCAACAGATAAGATTTGCCGCATCGTCTGATGCCGGTTATAATTTTAATCTGGCCGTTCTTACGGCTGTCAATCAATCTCTGGAGTTCTCGTTTACGTTCTATTCTCATTTCTGGGGGGTATTTTTGCGGCTATCCGCACTTTTACCCTGCAAATATAGCACTTTCCTTTAGAAAAGGAAAGATAATGCCAAAACTTTCCTTTTTTAAAGTAAAGTGTGTTGGTTTATCCGAGCCGCTGTACACCTATTGAGAGTTTTAGAATAGAGATAATTTCGAAAGTTCGCCGAAAGTTCGCGCGGCGGCTGAACTTCAGGATTCGGCCCAGATGTAGACTTTGTCGGAACGGCGGAGGCGTGTCGGGCGGGAGGTGGCGGCTGGTGAGGCGGCGTTTTCGCCGGATTTTCCCTCGCTCTCTTCGGGGCGGGAAACTTCGCGGAGAGTGTCGGAGTCGAGACTGAAATCTACCGGGATGGAGCAGAGCGTGCCTTTGGCGGCGGAGTCCACCGGCTTCAGATCCACCCTTATTTCTTTTACCGTCGTTTCCACCACTCCCGTTGTCGGGCCCATAATGAGGATGCGGTCGCCGACTTTCAGAGGGGCGGATTCGATGAGAAGCTCCGCCACGGAGAGCTTGTCGAACCAGTTTGTGACCTTGCCGGTGTAAACTTTTTTCCTGGTGGAGCGGCTGCCGTAGACTTCGCTCCACTGCCCGAGGCGTGCGCCCTGATAGTAGCCGTCCCAGAAGCCCCGGTTGAATACTTCCGAGAGCTCTCTCTTGAGCGAGGCGGCAAGCTCGGGGGTGTAGCGGCCTTCGCACACGGCATCGGCGGCGCGCCTGTAGCACGAGGCGGCCTTTTTGACGTATTCCGCGCTGCGGGCTCTGCCCTCAATCTTGAAGACGGTTACTCCCGCGTCTATGATCTTGTCCATAAACTCTATGGTACACAGGTCTTTGGGGGACATTATGTATTTGTTGTCCACAAGGAGCTGGTTGCCGGTTTCAAGGTCGGTGACCTCATAGCCCCGGCGGCAGATCTGGTAGCAGGCCCCACGGTTCGCAGAGGCTCCGTAGGCGTGGAGGCTCAGATAGCACTTGCCGGAAATGGCCATACACAGCGCTCCGTGGGCGAACATCTCAATTTCTACGAGCCTTCCCGACGGGCCGCAAATCCCTTCGCGCACAATCGTCTCGTGGATTTCCTTCACCTGGTGGAGGTTGAGCTCGCGGGCGAGGACAATCACGTCGGCGAACTGGGCGTAGAACCTCAGGGCCTCCACATTTGAGATGCTGAGCTGGGTGGAGATGTGGACCTCAATGCCAATCTGCCTGCAGTAGGCGATGGCCGCCATATCCGAGGCTATGACTGCGCTGACTCCGGCCTTTTTCGCCTCATCGAGCGTCTCCCTCATCGGGGCGAGGTCCTCCTGATAGAGGACTATGTTCAGAGTGAGATAGGACCGGACCCCGTTTTCGCGGCACACCCGGCAGACTTCCTCAAGGTCGTCCGCGGAAAAATTGTTCGCCGAATGGGAGCGCATATTCAGGTTCCCCACGCCGAAATAGACGGAATTCGCCCCGCCTTCAATCGCCGCGTAGAGACATTCGAAATTGCCCGCCGGCGCCATTATCTCAAGTTCCGATTTTTTCACTGCAAGTGTCTATTTTAAAAGAAGTAACAAAAAGTAATTACTAAGAGTTAAACTATTAGCAGGGGATGAAGCCCCGTCCCTATTTGGCTCTGCCTAGCAAGGACTCTGCATATCTATGCAACTTCTCGTAGCCCACATTCCCCAGCTGCAGCTGCGCCGCAAACCCAAGAGCCTCCTCGTGGTAGCGCCGGATTTCCGCCTTCGCGGCCTCATCGACCCCCGCCTTGAGGTAAATTCCCCGCACCGCCTCAATCTTCGCCTGCCTCTCGGCGGCCGTTCCCACCGGCATATTCATAGCGTTCACAAGCGCAAGCCTCTCGTCAGGGGAGTCCTTCACGCTTTCATAGACCCTGGTGAGCAGCCAGGTTTTCTTGTTGTTCACTATGTCGCCGCCGATTGCCTTGCCGAACACAGCGCTGTCCCCGAAAGTGTCCAGATAGTCGTCAGCCACCTGGAACGCCAGTCCGAGCGAATATCCATATTTATAGACCTTCTCGCAGGCTGAGCTGTCGGCTCCCGCGATGAGAGCGCCCATTTTGGCCGCGCAGGCGAGCAGCACCGCCGTCTTGAGCCCGATCATCATAATGTAGCTGTCCATCGGGACGAAATCCTTGTCCTCGAAATCCATATCGTACTGCTGACCCTCGCAGACCTGGGCCGCCGTGTCGGAAAACAGCGACAGAACCTCCGGGAGCACGCGCGAAGGGGCTTTCGCAAGCAGACGGTAACTTTCTATGCACATCGAGTCGCCCGAAAGGATGGCCGTGTTCCCGTCCCATTTCTTCCACACCGTAGGGACGCCGCGCCGGATGGGAGCGTTGTCCATAATGTCGTCGTGGATGAGGGTGAAACTGTGGAAAACCTCAAGCGCAGCCGCCGGAGCGAGCACTTCTTCGCCAAGTTTGTCCTTGAAAAGGGAGTAGGCGAGAAGGCACAGACGCGGACGGATTCTTTTGCCGCCGATGCTGATCATATACCTCAGAGGGTCATAGAGCCCTGAAGGCTCCGCCGAGAATGTGAGGGAGGAAAACAGGTCCTTGAGCGCCTGTTCTATCTGGTTTTCCGTAATCATAAGGAAGTTGTCTTTTAAGTTGTCGACAAATATAATGATTTTTGTCTTTGAGTCAATCTCTCTGCTCCGCCTTCTGAGCGTGTTTCTTTCCCGGGGAGAGAATCATGAAGCAGATGGCGAAAATTGCGAGGAAAATGCCCACGGCGATGCTCCAGGTCATCTTTTCACCGAACACCAGAGTGCCGATGAGGATGGCGGTCAGCGGCTCGAAAACTCCCATAACCGAGGCTTTGGTGGCACCGATTATTTTTGTGGAGGCCGCAAGGGTCGCCGTGGAGATTACCGTCGGGATGACTGCGAGAAGCACGAGGTTAATCCACATCGTGGCGTGGCTGTTCAGAAGGGCGAAATCCTCAATCATCGACCCCTTGCCCGTGAGGCTGTTCAGAAGGGCTATCGCGCCGAAAACCACGCACCCCGTCGCAAGAGAATAGAAGGTGAGGATGTCGTTGGGGATGATTTTGACGCACCTTTTCTGGTTTATAATCACGATGAAAACCGCATAGACGAGGGCGGAGAAAAACGCCAGAAGAATGCCCTGCCACCCGATGGGCTGTGAGGAGTCGTAGTTGCACAGGAACAGTATCGCAATGAAAGTCAGCACGATGGAGACCCAGGTCTGCCAGGATGGATAGACCTTGAGGAAAACCATTATGAGGGCGACGAGGGTGGGGTAGAGAAACACAATCGTGGTGGCGACTCCCGAAGGGATGTATTTGTAGGCGAGGAAAAGTCCGAGGCTGCTGTTGGAAAAAAGAAGCCCGAGGACAACCAGCCAGGCGAACTGTTTCTTGCTGACTTTGAATGATTTCCGGGAGATGAGGATGCTCGCGGCCAGCACCGCGACCGCCACGGCATAGCGGACAAAGAGCACGGTGTCGGTCTGCACCCCGGCCTTGAGAATAGGCATAGCGAAGAGCGGGTTCATTCCGTAGGTCACGCCCGTGATGATGCCCGCCATATATCCCCAGAATATATTTTTGTTGATTCGCATACTTTTCGTTTTTCGGGCCGCAAAGGTATAAAATCCTCACCACATATTTCTTTTTCAAGACCCAAAAATCAAATCCGCTTCGTATATTTGCAGGTTTATATCAAAGGAAGCTCCCTCGCGGGGGCGGCTCAGTAAGAATTTTATAAGCGATGCAAGGCATAGCGACAGTAGTAAAACACACAGGCAGCCACTACCTGCTGACCGTTCTCCCCGGGTGGAACCTCTTCCCGGCGGTGCTCCGGGGCAAGGTGCGGCTGGAGGGAAAGAGCGCGACAAATCCCGTCGCGGTCGGGGACAGCGTGGAGTTCTATGCCGACGGGGAGCCGCTCGAAGACGGCAGCGTTCCCTCAAGCGAAGCCGCTCCTGCGGCGATCGTAAGGATTCTTCCGCGCCGCAACTACATCATCCGCAAATCGGTGAACCTTAGCCGTCAGGCGCACATAATCGCCGCCAACATCGACCGTGCCTTCCTCGTGGTGACCCTCGCCTTCCCCGAGGTGAAACTCCCCTTTGTGGACCGCCTGCTGGTGACCTGCGAGGTGTATGGAGTGAAGCCCGTGATTGTTCTGAACAAAATCGACATAGTGAGGGAGTTTCCCGACGAGTTCCGCGAGGCTTTGGAGAATTTCCACAGAATCTACGCCTCCGCGGGCTACCCTGTAATCGAGGTTTCGGCAAAAACCGGGGAGGGAATTGAGGAGCTGAGGCGTCTCTGCCTCCAGAAGGGCGACGCCTCTTCAGATGACGCCGCCAATAAGGCCCTTCCGGCCGACGCCCCTGATGCATCCGCCCCGCAAAAAGCCTTTCCGGCTGACGCCCCTGATGCGTCCGCCCCGCAAAAATCCCCCGCTGAAGCCTCTCAGCCCTGCATTTCGCTCTTTTCGGGAGTTTCCGGCGTGGGCAAGTCTTCGCTCATAAAGGCCCTTGACCCTTCGCTCACCCCACGCACCGGCGAAATCTCCGAGGCGCACCTCCAGGGCCGCCACACCACCACCTTCTACGAAATGTACCAGGCCGACTTCGGCGGCGAAAAGGCCTACATAATCGACACTCCGGGCATCCGCGGCTTCGGCCTTGTGGACCTTGAGAAGGAGGAAATCCCTCTCTACTTCCCGGAAATGCTCCGCGAGTCCGAAAACTGCCGTTTTACCCCCTGCACCCACACCCACGAGCCCCATTGCGCCGTGAAAGAGGCTGTGGAGAGGGGCGAGATAAGCCCGGAAAGATATGACTCCTACCTCGGAATGATTGAGGAGTCCACCAAATACCGTTAGCTCACGCTCATTAGCCCGGCATTGACAGTCACCTCTGATAAAATCCCGTCCCCCAAATCCAACTCCCCCCTCCGCCATAAAATGAAAACGCTCAGCCTTCGCATATCCCCCGCCTCCAGGGCAATCAACAGGGAAGTTCTCGCCCTTGCCCTTCCGAGCATCCTTGCGAACGTGGCGGTGCCCCTAATCGGCATTGTGGACATCGCCGTGGCGGGTCATCAGCCTTCGGAGACAATCCCTGCGGCCACATTCATCGGCGGCATTTCTATCGGCTCGATGATTTTCGATATGCTCTACTGGTGCTTCGATTTTCTGAGGCTCGGGACAAGCGGAATGACCGCCCAGGCCTACGGCAGGCGGGATTGGAGAGGAATCGCCACCATCCTCACCAGAGGAGTGGGAGTTGCGCTCGGCTTTGCCGCCGTCTGCCTTCTGCTTCAATGGGTCATCCTTCAAGTCGCCTTTCTCTGCATCCCGTGCAGCCCGGAGGTTAAGAGCCTCGCCTCGCAGTATTTCTACATCCGCATCCTCGCCGTGCCCGCGACCCTCTCCCTTATGGCCTTCAGGGGCTGGTTCATCGGCCTTCAGGACACCGTGAGCGCAATGGCAGTCGACCTCACCGTGACTTTCCTCAATGTCCTCGGCGCCATTTTCCTCTCTCTCGGACTCCACGGGGGGCCCGTTCAGTGGAGCGGAATCGGCTTCCGTGGCATTGCCGTCGCCGTCGTGATTGCCCAGTACAGCGGGCTTCTTCTTGCGGGGGTCATCCTTGCCGCAAAATACTGGAAGAGGACATTCGCCCTCTGCAGGGGACGCGAACTCCTTCGGGAAGCCTTCCGGCGCAGCGAAATCCGCAGATATTTCTCCCTCAACGCCGACCTTTTCGTCCGCTCGCTCAGCTTCATCGGAGTTTACATCGGCTTCACCCTCATCGCCACCTCCTACGGCGACCTCGCTCTTGCCGTAGCCTCCATCCTTATGAAAATCCTGATGCTCTTCTCCTACTTCACCGACGGGTTCGCCTTCGCGGGGGAGGCCCTCGTGGGAAGGTTTGTCGGGGCAAAAGACTCCGGGGGACTGAGACTTACGGTGCGATGGATATTCCTCTGGTCCGCAGCCGTCTGCCTTCTTTTCACTCTCATCTACATCTTCGGGGGGAAGTGGATTCTCGGCATCCTCACTTCCGATGCGGAAGTCATCGGAGCCTGCTCGCCATATATGCTCTGGCTCTACATTATGCCGGCCTTCGGGTGCATAGCCTTCGCTTGGGACGGGGTCTATATCGGGGCCACCGCCGCAAAGCCCATCCGCAATGTCATGGTGCTCTCAACCCTCTCATTCCTCGGAAGTTACTTCTCTCTTGCAGCGATTTTCCGTCCGGGCCCTTCTCTTGCAGTGCATTTTCTTATGGGGGCATATTTCATTCATCTTGTAGTCCGCGCAGTCGGGCTCACCGCTGCCTACAAAGGCTCGATACTTTCACCCGTGCAAAAGGAGGAGGGGATATGAAAAATATAGTTTCATTTTTCAGAATAAGCCGCCCTTCTTCCGCGCAGGTCCCTGGGGAAGAGGTGCAGAATGTTTACAAAAAGGCCTGCCGCAGCACCTTCACTGGCGTTCTTCTTGGCTACAGCCTCTACTATGTCTGCCGGATGAGCCTCAGCGTAGTGAAACAGCCCATAATCGACTCCGGAGTGCTCTCCGCCGGCGAACTCGGCCTCATAGGCTCGGCGCTGCTTCTGGTCTACGCCTTCGGCAAACTCACCAACGGCTTCATCGCCGACTACTGCAACATCCGCCGCTTTATGGGCGTGGGTCTGCTTCTCTCCTCGGCCGTGAACCTTGTAATCGGGATTCTCGCCTGCGCCGTGACAGGCTCCGTCCTTTCAAAAACGACCCTTTTTGTCTGCAGCATAGTGCTCTGGGGCGCCAACGGATGGTTCCAGTCTATGGGCCCGGCTCCCGGAGTCATATCCCTTTCCAGATGGTTCCCGATGTCCCGAAGGGGCACATTCTACAGCATTTTCAGCGCCAGTCCCTACATAGGCGAATTCATTTCCTTCGTCCTCATCGCGGCTGTCGTTGCACGCTGGGGCTGGGAATGGGGCTTCCTGCTGGCGGCGGTTATAGGTTTTGGGGGCTCTCTTCTTATATTCCTCACGGTGAAGGACACTCCCGAAAGTTGCGGACTTCCTTCCGTGCAGACGCTCTCCGGCGAGGAAATGAAACCCGAGGACAAACTACGCACGCGCATTCTTCAGAGACGGGTGCTTCGCCATCCGGGGATATGGGTCATTGCCGCATCCTCGGCATTCATATATATAACTAAGTATGCCATAACGGGTTGGGGCGTTCTTTTCCTTCAGAAGGCAAAGGATTTTCCTCTCGCCGAGGCTTCGGGAATCATCGCCGTCGCGGCCCTCGTGGGAGGACTTCTCGGCACGGTGTCGGCCGGATGGATTTCTGACCGCATTTTCAAGGGGGACAGGATGTGGCCGGCCCTGCTTTCGGGCATTCTCGGCATAGCGACCCTCTGCCTTTTCCTTTTTACCGGCGGAGGATTTGTCCTTAACACCCTCTATGTCACAGTGTTCAACTTCGCGATGGGAGTGCTCTACTGCATAGTGGCGGGGCTTATGGCAATCGACATCGTGCCGCGCAAGGCAACCGGGGCCGCTCTCGGGGTGGTGGGCATTTCGAGCTACATCGCCGCCTCCATCCAGGACATTGCGAGCGGCTACCTCATCCAGGAGGGGGGAAGCGACTTTACGGCCGTCTCAATTTTTTGGATAGTTGCAGCTTTTTTGGCAACTTTGTTACCGGTTTTGAACTGGAGCAAACTGAAAAAGAAGGGATAGCGAGGCTATGCTTTTGAAAATCAGAGGACTCGGGTATGAGCCGTAATTTTGAAAATAACCACACACACGAACTATAAAACCAATATGACAATAACCATATCACTCGAATACAGCACCCGCTGGGGGGAGTCCCTCGTGCTGAATTTTGGCAAAAAAGAAATACCGATGCGTTGCACTGGCCTCGGAAGATGGGGCGTGACGCTTAAAAATGTGCGGGCGGAGGCTCTGGAGAACTACCGTTTCAAGGTCCTTAGGGACGGGGAGGTCATCCGCAGGGAATGGCGCCACCACTCCCTTCCGCTTTCGGGAGCCGCTTCTTCCACCTCCATCACCATCCGCGAACGCTGGCAGGACGCCCCCGAGGACGCTCCGTTCTATTCTTCAGCCTTCACCGGGGGGATTTTCTCCCGCACCGCAGCCTCAGCGGGCGACCCCGTGGGTGCATCGGCCTCTGCAAAGACAGCGGCCTCAGCGCAGCTCGTAGGCGCAGCGTCAAAGGCCCGCGGCGAAAACGGCACCACTCTTCTTGTGGTGAATGTCCCGGTGGTGGGCAAGGACGAAGTTCTCTGCATCGCCGGAACTGGCGAGGGAATGGACAACTGGCGCAAGATGACCCCGCTTGACGACAGCAGTTTCCCGCAGTGGAAAATCGCAGTGGACGCCGAGGAGGATTTTGAATATAAACTCGTGATTGCAGACCGCGCTACCCTTGCCCCAATCCAGTGGGAGGAAGGCGAAAACAGGGTCTGCACAGTCTCCGGGGACGGATTTACGGTCATTGCCGACATCGCCCACCGCTTCGGTCTCCGACGCTGGAGGGGAGCGGGAGTGGCAGTCCCGGTCTTTTCTCTTCGCACGGAGGATGATTTCGGAGTGGGAGAGTTCAGGGACATTAAAAAACTTGTCGACTGGGCTGCCCAAACGGGGCAGTGCGTCATCCAGCTTCTCCCCGTCAACGACACAACGATGACCCGCACCTGGACGGACTCATATCCCTACAACGCCAACTCCACCTTCGCACTTCATCCGCAGTTCATCTGCCTGGAGGATGCCGGAGTGAAAGCCGATGAGGCTTTCAAGGCGCTCCAGAGTGAGCTCAACGCCCTTGAGCAGATTGACTGTGAGAGGGTGAACGCGGAGAAAATCCGCCTTCTTAGGGGTGCATTCGCGAGGGATTTCAAGAAACTTTCCGCAACCGAAAGTTACAAGGATTTTTACTCCCGCAATGCCTTCTGGCTGCGCCCGTACGCCGTTTTCTGCGCCCTAAGGGACGAGTTCGGAACGGCGGATTTCAAATTTTGGAAAGGCTACGCAAAGTTCTCCCAGAAGAAAGTTTCTGGCTACGAGGCCGCTCACCCTGGGGAGGTTCAGTTCTACTGCTTCCTCCAGTACCACCTCGACCGCCAGCTCTCAGAGGTCTGCGCCTACGCCCACTCGAAGGGAGTAGTCCTCAAGGGCGACCTTCCGATCGGAATTTCCCGCACCAGCGTGGATGCCTGGCAGTTCCCGAGGCTTTTCAATATGGACGAGTCCGCGGGCGCACCGCCTGACGCTTTCGCCGCCGACGGGCAGAACTGGGGCTTCCCGACCTACAACTGGAGTGAGATGGCACGGGACGGCTACGCGTGGTGGAAAGCGAGGATGAGGAAGATGAGCGAGTATTTCGACCTTTTCAGAATAGACCACATTCTCGGATTTTTCCGCATCTGGGAAATCCCTGTAGGGGTTAAAAGCGGCCTTCTGGGCCATTTCAATCCCGCCCTTCCGTACCCTGCTGAGGAACTTGCTTTCGACGGCTTCGATGTCGCTTCGGGCGCGTTCGTGACCCCTCCGTCCGATGACCCGACGGATGTCCTTTTCGTCGAGGACCCACTGATGAAGGGCTACTGGCACCCGAGAATCGCGGCTCAGAACACCCCGACCTACCGCGCCCTCGACCCTCACCGCCAGGCCGCGTTCAACCGCATCCACGACGACTTTTTCTATCGCCGCCACAACGATTTCTGGAAGGAGAACGCCCTGCGCAAGCTCCCGGCTCTTCTCCACGCGACTCAGATGCTTTCCTGCGGGGAGGACCTCGGAATGATTCCGGACTGCGTCGCTTCGGTGATGGCGGAACTCAAAATCCTTTCGCTCGAAATCCAGCGGATGCCGAAGACCTTCGGAGAGGAGTTCGCCGACCCGAAACACTACCCGTACCTCTGCGTCTGCACAACTTCCACCCACGATATGAACCCTCTGAGGGCCTGGTGGGAAGAGGACAGGGAGGCTTCAGCGAGATTTTTCCGCCTTCTGGGGCTCACTGGAGAGGCCCCTAAGGAGTGCGAACCGTGGCTCTGCGAGAAAATAGTGAAGGACCACCTGGATTCCCCGGCAATGCTGACAATCCTCCCGCTTCAGGACTATCTTTCTCTGGACGGCTCTCTCCGTGCCCCGGATCCGCACTCCGAACGGATAAACATCCCCGCCGACAGCCGCCACTACTGGCGCTACCGCCTCCACATCCCGCTGGAATCCCTCCTCAAAGCCACCCCGTTCAACTCCCGCCTGAAGGACCTCATTTCCCATAGCGGCAGATAACTGTAGAACTCATTCCGCAATTTTGTCCTATATCTTTTTCCGGAGCCACTCGCGGACAGGGGTGTCGTAGATTTTGAGAAGACCCCAGGCTAGAAGGATTGAAAGGATGAAAACGCCGGCGGCTACCGCGATGTGCTGCCATAGGGGCGCCTCCGGGTGCTCCGCCACCCAGTTGATCTGCATATAAATCAGCGGGAAATGCGTGATGTAGAGCGGGTAGGAAAGTTCGCCCATCCACTTGCAGACCGCGGTGCTGCGCGGATCGGTGGTCGTGGAACCTGCCCCGGTGAGGATTATGAGAGGAAAAATCACAATTATGCAGACAGCCTGGTAGAGCCCGTCCCAGACGCACTGCCGTCCGCAGATGCACGGGATGCAGAAAAGGATAGCAATCGCCGCGGAGCACCACCAGAAGCCTCCGCGAAGATGAAGCGGCGAGCCGCTCGGATTCCCCGGGGTTCGGCGCGAGGGGAGAATCCTTGAAATCACCAGTCCGCAGAGGAACGGATACAGAAGCCTTGCAAAGCCGACGTAAATCTGCTGCGGGGTGAGGCTCCATCCGCCGATGACATTGTACTGCGGCCCGTCGGGGAAGAGTCCGAAGACGTCCCAGCCGAGGCAGAGGTCGAGGGTGAAGAACGAGGAGAGCGCGCAGAGAGTCCCGAGCGCCGCAAGTGGCAGACGCCTGAAAATGAAAGCGTAAAGAATGTTCCCGACATATTCGAGACTCAGCGACCAGTTCGGCCCGTTGAAGGAATTGAGTTCTCCCCAGCCCCTTATGTCAAGCGACGGTCCGCAGGGAATCATCAGAAGACCCATCACAAGGCAGAGAGCGAATTTCCACCCCTCCACTTCCAGAGTGCGGGGGAAAGCCGTGCCCGCGAAAAAGAACAGCGACGCTCCCAGCACCGTGCCGGCAATGACCATCGGGTGAAGGCGCGCCAGACGGCGCTTGAAAAAAGTCCAGGTGCTCATCCTGCCCCACCTGTCGTCGTAGGCATATCCGATTACGAAGCCGCTGAGAACGAAAAAGAAGTCCACCGCAAGGTAGCCGTGGTTGATAATCTGGCTCGCAGGCCCGTCTGAGTAGGTTTCCAGAAGGTGGAACGCCACCACAAGAAGCGCCGCCACGCCCCTCAGTCCGTCAAGAATTTCATATCGCGGCTTCGAAGCCAGCACAGTTTTCTCCATAATCCAATATATGTTTAATCAATCCTCCACACCTCCCCCATCGGGGCAATCACAAAACGGATGCAAATTTAGAGAATATATTTCCGGAGGATTTGATATATTGTGACGAATAATTGCTGTATATTTGCAATAAATCCGAAGCAATGGAATATACATTCGACAAAGTGAGACTCACGCCGGAGCAGCAGATAGACCTGCACTCGCAGCCCTCATTCGAGCTCTCCTACATCCTCAAAGGGAGCGGACTGAGGACAATCGGCACCCTCTCCGCCCCTTTTGGCAGCGGGGAACTCATCCTGATCCCGCCCCATATCCCCCACAAATGGGAGTTCGACCCTTCGTGCGTGGACTCAGGAGGCAACATCTCCAACCTGACCCTCTGTTTTATGCCTTCTATGCTCGAGGACCTTTCCAGAATTTTTCCGGGGATGTCCCGCACTCTTCTTTCGCTCGTAAATATGGAAGGCGCGGTGCTGTTTCAGGGCAGCGTGAGGGACAGAATCGCCTCTCTTCTGGAAAAGGTGGGGGAAAGCGGGGGAGCGGAAAGGGCGTCTATCATCCTCCGGATTCTGGAGGCGGCCTCGCTTCAGACCGAGGCTCTGGAGGTCGGCGGACAGACACTGCCCCCGGGCAGCGATGAGAGGAGAATGGAAAAGGTGAGGATATATGTGTGCTGCAACTATGCCCGCCGCATCCTTCTGGAGGATGTCGCCTCCCACATCGGAATGAACCGCAGCGCGTTCTGCCGCTTCTTCAAAGCCCGCGCAGGAGAGACTTTCATCTCCTATCTCACCGCCTACCGCATCTCCCGCGCCTGCGAGCTCCTCTCAGAAGGCTCCATCCAGGTAGGCGAAGCGGCCACAGCCTCCGGTTTCGAGTCCCTCCCGCACTTCTGCCGCACCTTCCGCAAACTAAAAGGAATGTCCCCCTCGCAGTACCT
>CAVAMP010000043.1:0-15924 GCA_963589825.1 Flexilinea sp.
TTTATATGGAAAAGAAAGCTGAATTTACATACGCTTACCCGCATCCGGCGGTGACTACCGACTGCGTGATTTTTGGATATGACCCTTCCGAGGGCCTTTCTGTCCTGCTCATCCAGAGGGGGCTGGAGCCATTTCGGGGGCGCTGGGCTTTCCCGGGCGGCTTTCTGCACATTGACGAGTCCGCTGAAGAGGGCGCTGCGCGGGAACTGCGGGAGGAAACCGGGCTGAAGGCGGCCTATATCGATCAGCTGGGCTGCTATTCCGATGTGAACCGCGACCCACGGGAGAGGGTGATTACCATTGCCTATTATGCCCTGGTGCACAAAAGCGATGTCGTGGGCGGAGACGATGCCGCGGCCGCAAAATGGTTTCCGATAGGTTCAGTCCCGTCCCTTGCCTTCGACCACGACAGGATTCTTCGCGACGCCCTGAGGCGACTGAAGGAGAAAATCCATTTCGAGCCAGTGGGCTTTGAGCTCCTGCCGGAAGTTTTCACTATGCCGCAGCTCCAGAGACTCTACGAGAGCATTCTGGAAGTGCATTTCGACCGCCGCAACTTCGCCAGCAAGATGCTGCACATCGGCGTTCTTGAGCCGACCGGCGATCGTCCTGCCGACGCCGCAAACCGCATCCCCGTCCGCTACCGTTTCAACAAATCCCGCTACGACGAAATGAAAGCGAAGGGCTTCCGATTGGAGTTCTAGAAGTTTTTTTTAGGGGTGGAATTGGGCCTCTGAGCGGGAGCAATACCTCTTAAAAATCAACCGCATCCGGTTATCAAGATACTTATCAACATCAAATTGTCGATAACTTGATTTGCAGAGTTGAGGCGGAAGTTGTAACTTCGCGGCTTCTTAGAGTCAATAACACAAGTTTCGCAGAAACTTGACAAGGGCTTCTGCCCGCCGGCCCTGGGGGCCGTAAAAAATCCCCCTGACAGGGGGTGCAGGGGGTTCAGATAAAAATGCGGGTAGGCTTGTGCGAGGGAAAAAGTGCGTGGGATTTTAGAGGGTGATTAGAGATAAAAGGCTTATATATAAATAAGTTAGATACTTGCAAAAGTAGAATCAGTAACAATGAAAGTCAGCATCATTATGGGTTCGAAGAGCGACTGGGACGTAATGTCAGCCGCCTGCGAGACTCTCGACGCGTTCGGCGTACCTTACGAAAAGAAGGTAATCAGCGCCCACCGCACACCTCAATTTTTCTGTGAATATATGGCCTCGGCCCGCGAAAGGGGAGTGGACATCGTGATTGCGGGGGCCGGCGGCGCCGCACATCTTCCGGGAATGGCTGCGGCCCTGACCTCGCTTCCCGTGATTGGCGTCCCTATAAAAAGCGCTGCGCTCGGGGGGCTTGACTCTCTTCTGTCAATTGTGCAGATGCCATCCGGGGTTCCGGTGGCGACTATGGCGATAAACGGGGCGAAAAACGCCGCCCTATATGCAATATCGATTCTTGCGCTCAGGGATGCGCACCTCGCCGAGGCACTCGAAGCATTCCGCAAGACTCAGGCAGACAAGGTACTCCAGACAGAACTCTAAACAATATGAAAGCACACCGCATTTTTGTAGAGAAGCGTTCGGAATTCCGGGTTGAGGCAGAAAGCCTCCGAAAGGAATTCAATGAAAACCTCTCTCTCTCCCTCCGTTCCCTCAGGCTTCTGAATGTCTATGACCTTTTCGGTTTCACAGATGACCTTCTCGAGAAGTGCCGCTACACAGTTTTCGGCGAAAGAGTGACCGACACAGTCAGCGACTCCTGCCCGCTTGAAGGAAGGAAATATCTCGCTGTGGAATACATCCCCGGCCAGTTTGACCAGAGAGCCTCTTCGGCAGTGGACTGCGTCCACCTCATAGACCCGGAGGCCGACATCCGAATCAGAAGCTCGCGCCTTCTCATTTTTGACGACGAGGTCTCCGACGGGGATCTTGCCGCAGTTGAGCACTACTACGTCAACGCAGTGGAGTCCCGGGTGAAGAACCTCGGGGTTCTCGAATACAACGAAAAAGCCGACGTGAAACCTGTCGCCTCCCTGAAGGGATTTTCGGCGATGGGCCCTCAGGATTATGAGGCTTTCCGCAGCAGCTGGGGCCTTGCGATGAACTCCGACGACCTTGCGGAGGTTGTGAAATACTTCACCGCCGAGCACCGCGACCCGACCGAGACCGAGCTCCGCATCCTCGACACCTACTGGAGCGACCACTGCCGCCACACGACTTTCACCACCGAACTTGAAAATATAGGAGTGGACGACTCCTTCATCCGCCCGGAGATTGAAGCCTCCATCGAGGAGCTCAAGGCCGTCCGGAAGGAACTCGGGCGCGAAGGCAAGAGCCTCTGCCTTATGGAGTTAGCTACAATCGGCGGAAGGTACCTCCGCAGCAAGGGGCTTCTTCAGGACCTTGAGCA
Organism: Flexilinea sp.; assembly: GCA_963589825.1. GTDB lineage: Bacteria > Bacteroidota > Bacteroidia > Bacteroidales > UBA932 > Cryptobacteroides. The sequence goes on from CAVAMP010000043.1 coordinate 2,413, forward strand.
GAGCGAAGAGAACAACGCCTGCAGCATCTATGTCAATGTGGACGTGGACGGAAAGATGGAGAAATGGCTGCTGCAGTTCAAGAACGAAACCCACAACCACCCGACCGAAATCGAGCCTTTCGGAGGCGCGGCGACCTGCCTCGGCGGGGCCATTCGCGACCCTCTTTCAGGCAGGGCATACGTCTATCAGGCTATGAGGGTGACGGGAGCGGGCGACATCTGCCGCCCTGTAAGCGAAACCCTTCCCGGCAAGCTCCCCCAGAAACAAATCAGCCGCAAGGCTGCCGCAGGATATTCCAGCTACGGCAATCAGATAGGCCTTGCCACCACCAATGTCCGCGAAATCTACCACGAGGGCTACACCGCAAAGCGGCTTGAAGTCGGAGCCGTGGTCGGAGCCGTCAAGGCGGAGAATGTCCGCAGGGAAAGCCCTGCAGAGGGCGACGTGATCCTTCTTCTTGGCGGACGCACCGGAAGGGACGGCATCGGAGGCGCCACCGGCTCCTCCAAGGAGCACACCGAGGCCTCCATCGAGACCTGCGGCAGCGAGGTCCAAAAGGGTAACGCCCCCGAGGAGCGCAAACTCCAGAGGCTTTTCCGCCGTCCGGAGGTGACCCGCCTCATCAAGAAATCCAATGACTTCGGAGCCGGAGGAGTGAGCGTCGCAATCGGCGAACTCGCCCCGGGACTTGACATATATCTCGACCGCGTTCCGGTCAAATACAGCGGCCTCAATTCCACCGAGCTTGCCATCAGCGAGTCCCAGGAGAGGATGGCCGTGGTGATTTCCGCATCCGACCGTGAGGCTTTCGAGCGGTTCTGCGAGGCCGACAACGTTGAGGTGACATACGTTGCCGACGTAACGGGGAGCGGCAGAATGAAAATGTACAACGCAGGCGAACTCGTTGCGGACCTTAGCCGTGAGTTTATCGACAGCGCCGGCGCCCGCCACTACGCTTCCGCCTGCATCGGGACAGTTGAGGACCGTGACCCGTTCGCCATCAATCCTGAAGGGAAGGACCTTAAGGAAAAGATGCTTTCCGTTATGGATATGCCGAACGTGGCTTCGCAGAAGGGCCTTGTGGAGATGTTTGACGCCACAATCGGCCGCTCGACCGTTCTGATGCCATACGGAGGCGCCCTTCAGTCCACCGAGGCTCAGGTCTCAGTGCAGAAACTTCCGACTGACGGCTACACCGACACGGCCTCAATGATGGCCTTCGGCTACAACCCGTTCATCTCCTCCTGGAGCCCATACCACGGCGCCGCCTACTCGATGGTGGAGGCCTGCGCAAAGGTCACAGCGGCCGGCGGAGACTGGAAGGGGATGCGTTTTTCCTGCCAGGAGTATTTCGAAAGAATGACCTCCGACCCGCACAGCTGGGGCAAACCTCTTGCTGCTCTTCTGGGCTCGCTAAGGATGCAGATTGCCTTCGGCCTTCCGTCCATCGGCGGCAAGGACTCTATGAGCGGCACCTTCGAGCACATAAATGTGCCTCCGACCCTCATCTCCTTCGGCATCACAACGGTTGACGCTTCAAAAGTAATATCCCCTGAACTAAAATGGGGAGGCAACAGCCTCTACCTCTTCCGCCACACTCCTCTCGGGGACAGGATGCCTGATGTGGAGGGCCTGAAGAAGATGTGGAGCTACATCCACGGCAAAATCGCTTCCGGGGACATCGTTTCCGGCTGGGCTGTGGGATTCGGCGGCGTTGCCGAGGCTCTTGCGAAGATGTCCTTCGGAAATATGTTCGGAGTCGATGTGAAAATCGCCGAGGACCTTCTTTTCAGCTGCGTTCCGGGCTCCATCATCGTGGAGTCGGAGACCGAGCTGGATTTCCCGGGCGCGGAGAAAATAGGAACCGTGACCGACTCAGACGACTGCTCAATAGTAATAAACGGAGTCAGCACCAGCATAGAGTCGCTTCAGGAGGCCAACGCCAGGAGATATTCCAAGGTCTATCCCGCCAGCGTTCCTGCAAGTCACAAGGGCCTTCTGCAGGTTAAGTGCACCGCCCCTTCCTACAAGCAGCCTCGCTACGAGGGCGGTCCCATCGAAAAGCCGCTTGTCTACATCCCTGTATTCCCCGGCACTAACTGCGACTACGACTCCGCCAAGGCCTTCCGAAAGGCCGGCGCCTCCGTTCGCTTCGGGGTCTTCCGCAACCTCACCCCTGAGGCCGTGCTGAGCTCCATCGAGGAGATGAAACGCGACATCGACGAGTGCCAGATCCTTATGCTTTCAGGAGGATTCTCCGCCGGAGACGAACCTGACGGCAGCGGCAAATTCATAGCCAATGTTCTGGAAAACAAGGAAATATCCGGGGCCATCGACTCTCTTCTGAAGCGAAGGGGCCTTATCCTTGGCATCTGCAACGGCTTCCAGGCCCTTGTAAAGAGCGGACTTCTCCCATACGGCAGGACAGGCTGCGTCACCCCTGCGTCGCCGACCCTTTTCCGCAACGACATCAACCGCCACGTTTCCTGTATGGTTTCCACCCGCGTAAGTTCGACCCGTTCGCCGTGGCTTGCCGGGATGAGCCTCGGGGACATCCACACCATCGCAGTCAGCCACGGCGAGGGCAAGTTCGTGGTGGGAGAGAGCCTTGCGCGCGAGCTCTTCGAAAACGGCCAGGTCGCCTTCCAATATGTGAACCCTATTACCGATGAGGTCACGATGGAGTCTCCATACAACCCCAACGGCTCATTCTACGCCATCGAGGGCATCATCAGCCGCGACGGACTCATCCTCGGCAAGATGGGCCACAGCGAGCGCTACGAGAAAAACGTCTTCCGCAACATCGACGCTGACCTTGAGCAGCCGCTCTTCCGCAACGCCGTGAAGTATTTCCAGAAAAAATAGTCTATGGCAGAGCGTGAACTTATCTACGACGGCAACGAAAAGCAGGTCTTCGCGACCGATGACCCCTCGCAGGTTATAATCCGTTTCAAGGACATAGCCTCGGCCTTCCACAATGTCAAGACGGCCGTTTTCCCCCGCAAGGGCATAGTGAACAACCGGATTTCCGGCATCCTTATGCGCGCCCTTTCTGAGGGGGGAATATACACGCATTTCATCGATTTTGTGGATTCCCGCAGCCAACTGTGCAGGCGGAGCAGCTTCCTCCCGCTGGAAATAGTGGTACACAACTACATAGCCGGCTCTCTCGCGGACAGGCTCGCAATCGAGGAGGGCACCAAACCCTCCACGGTAATCTACGACCTGAACTACCGCAACTCCTCCCTCGGCGACCCGATGATCAATGATTCCCAGGCCCTCGCGCTGGGGTTTGTCAATGAAAAGGAACTTTCGGAAATCTACTCCATCGGCCGCAGGGTCAATGAGATTCTTCTCTCGCTTTTCACCCGCATCGGCATCCGCCTTGTGGACTTCCGCCTTGAACTTGGAAGGGACAGCGAAGGGAAGCTTATGATTATCGACGAAATCAGCCCCGACACCTGCAGGTTCTGGGACGAGGAGACCGGACAGCGTCTGGACAAGGACCGCTTCCGCCACGACCTCGGCAACATAATGCCTTCCTACGAGGAGGTGCTAAACCGTTTAATGACTATAACGCAATAGGTCAAATACTTACGAAATTATAATTCAATACGATATGGCTAAAACATACGAAAGCGCGGGCGTAAACCTCGAAGCAGGATACGAAGTTGTCCGCCGCATCAAACAGCACGTCGCCTCCACCGCCCGTCCGGGCTCTATGGGGGGCATCGGCTCATTCGGAGGAATGTTCGACCTCTCATCTCTCGGAGTCAGGGAACCGGTTCTGGTCAGCGGCACTGACGGAGTCGGGACCAAACTCAAAATCGCATTTGCTCTCGACAAGCACGACACCGTGGGAATCGACGCGGTGGCAATGTGCGTCAACGATGTGCTCGCCCAGGGCGCTGAACCGCTGATTTTCCTTGACTATGTTGCAGTGGGACACAACGAGCCCGCAAAAGTTGAGGCAATTGTCGCCGGAGTTGCCGAGGGGTGCCGTCAGGCAGGCTGCGCGCTTGTTGGCGGAGAGACAGCCGAGATGCCGGGAATGTATGAGGGCGGCGAGTACGACATCGCGGGCTACACGACAGGAGTCGTGGAAAAGTCCCGTCTTATCGACGGCAGCAAGGTGAAGGTCGGCGACGTCCTCGTGGGCATAGCCTCCACCGGAGTCCACTCCAACGGCTTCAGCCTCGTGCGTAAAATCGTTTCCGACAGCGGCCTCAAATATACTGACGAAATCCCGGAGCTTGGCGGAAGACGCCTCGGAGATGTGCTCCTTACCCCGACCAGAATATATGTAAAACAGGTGCTTGATGTTATCCGCAACTGCGACGTTCACGGCATCAGCCACATAACGGGCGGCGGCTTCGACGAGAACATCCCCCGCGTGCTCCACGAGGGTCAGGGCCTCGAAATCAGGGAAGGCAGCTGGGAGATTCTCCCGATTTTCCGCCAGTTGGAAAAATGGGGCGGAGTGCCTCACAGGGAGATGTTCAACATCTTCAATATGGGAGTGGGTATGGTCATAGTTCTCGATGCCGTTGAGGCTGAGCGGGCCATCTCAATTCTTGCTTCCCACGGGGAGAAGGCGAGCGTAATCGGAAGGGTTACAGACCGCCCGGGCGTCAACATAATAATGAAATAAGCCCATCACAGTCAATAGGTTAGAATATAGATAAAAGGAATACGATATGAAAAAAAGAGCTTTAGTCAGCGTCAGCGACAAGACAGGTCTCGTACCGTTCGTACAGGGCCTCGTTGCCCTCGGGTGGGAAATCGTTGCGACAGGCGGCACGCAGAAACTGCTTGAAGAGAGCGGAGTACACACAACAGGCATCAGCGAGGTCACGGGCTTCCCGGAGATTCTTGACGGAAGAGTGAAGACCCTTCACCCGAAGGTGCACGGCGGCATTCTCGCCCGCCGCGATATGCCTTCCCATATGCAGACCCTCTCCGAGCAGGGAATCGGCACAATCGACCTTGTCTGCGTAAACCTCTATCCTTTCGCCAAAACAATTGCGAAGGAGGGAGTTACGATGGCTGACGCAATCGAGAACATCGACATCGGAGGCCCTTCAATGGTGCGCAGCGCCGCCAAGAACTGGAGGGACGTCACCATTGTCTGCGACCCTTCCGACTATGAGGTCGTCCTCGACGAGCTCAAGGCAAACGGCAGCACAAGCGACGAGACCCGACTTCGCCTCTCCGCAAAGGCCTACACCCACACGGCGGAGTACGATATGTGCATCGCAACCTATATGCGTGCCCAGGCCGGACTTCCCGAGAAGCTCTTCCTCGAATACGAAATCAAGCAGCCGCTCCGCTACGGCGAGAACCCTCACCAGAGCGCGAAATTCTACGCAGCGCCCCAGAAGTGCTCCTACTCCCTCGCATTCTCCACTCAGATTCAGGGCAAGGAGCTCTCCTACAACAACATCCAGGACGCCAACGCCGCTCTTTGCGCCATCCGTGACTTCAGCGCTCCGTGCTGCATAGCCCTCAAGCACATGAATCCTTGCGGCGCCGCCGAGGCTCCGACAATCGAGCAGGCTTGGCAGGCCGCATACGAGGCCGACAAGGTCAGCATCTACGGCGGCATCGTCGTTGTGAACCGTGAGCTCACAGCCGAGGTCGCAAGGGGAATGAAACCGATTTTCCTCGAGATCGTAATCGCTCCTTCATTCTCGCAGGAGGCTCTGGAAATCCTCTCCACCAAGAAGAATCTCCGTGTGCTTCAGGTGGATATGACCCCGAACCCCGAGACTCAGATGCAGTATATCTCCGTTGTCGGAGGAATGCTCACTCAGCAGCAGGACAAGGCCGTGGAGACTGTGACCGAGCAGATGTGCGTCACCGCCGTGAAGCCTACGCCAGCTCAGATGAGCGACCTTAACTTCGGTTGGAAAATCGTAAAGCACGTAAAATCCAATGCGATTGTCGTTGTTCGCGACGGCCACACCATCGGTGTCGGTGCAGGACAGACCAACCGCGTGGGCTCGGCCGAAATCGCCCTCAAGCAGGCGCGTGAGGCAGGTTACACCGAGGGCCTCATTCTCGCATCCGACGGTTTCCTCCCGTTCGACGACACCGTGGCTCTTGCAGCCCAGTATGGAGTCGTCGCCATCGTTCAGCCTGGCGGCAGCATCCGCGACGCCGATGCAGTGGCAAAGGCCGACGAGTGCGGCATCACGATGCTTATGACCGGAGTAAGACATTTCAAACACTAAAAGTTTCGCGTCGAAACCTGACAAGATATGAAGAAAGTTCTCGTAGTAGGCGGAGGCGGACGCTGCCACGCCATAGTTGATGCGCTGCGCCGCTCACCTCAGGTGGGCGAAATCTGGTGCGCCCCCGGCAATGCCGGAATAGGGGAGCAGGCTCGCTGTGTCCCCATCGCCGACACCGATGTGGAGGCTCTGAAGCAGTTTGCCCTCAGCAACGCTGTGGACCTTACCGTAGTGGGCCCCGAGGCTTCCCTTGCCGCGGGCATCGTGGACTCTTTCCGCGCCGCCGGGCTTAAGATATTCGGCCACACCAAGGCAGCGACCCAGATCGAGAGCAGCAAGGAGTTCGCAAAGAGGCTTATGCTAAAGTACGGCGTCCCGACCGCAGGCTACCGCTGCTTCACCGACTACGAGCAGGCTCTCTCCTACGTGTCCGCGAGACCGTTCCCTGCCGTCATAAAGTATGACGGCCTTGCCGCAGGAAAGGGAGTTGTCATCGCAGAGGACCTCGACGAGGCCCAAAAAGCCCTCTCGAGTATGCTCCTTGAAGGCAGCTTCGGGCAGGGGAAAGTGGTCATAGAAGACTATCTCACCGGCCCCGAGTTCTCCTTTATGTGCTTTGTGGACGGGGAAAAAGTCTATCCGATGCCTCTTGCCCAGGACCATAAGCGCGCATTCGACGGCGACAAGGGACCGAACACCGGAGGAATGGGAGCCTACACAGGTCTCGGGTTCATTTCTCCCGAGGAGCGTGATTTCGCCTACAGGGAAATCCTCTGCCGCACAGCCTCCGCAATGGTCAGCGAGGGCCGTCCGCTGAGCGGAGTTCTCTACGGCGGACTTATGAAAACCCCTCAGGGAGTGAAGGTCATAGAGTTCAACGCCCGCTTCGGTGACCCTGAGACCGAGGTCGTTCTCCCTCTTCTGGAAAGCGACGCCTACGATGTTTTCGAGGCCGTTGCAACGGGGCGCACCCCGGAGCCTCTCCGCTGGAAAGACAGCGTCACTATGGGAGTTGTCCTCGCCTCCAAAGGCTACCCGGGCCACTACGAGAAGGGCGCAGTCATCGAAGGCACAGACAAACTCCAGGGCGTAAGGCTCTACTCAATGGGCACGGCCCGCCGTGAAGACGGAGCCCTCCTGACCGCCGGCGGCAGGGTTATGATGGCCGTTGCCGAAGGGCGCGACATCTTCGAGGCCAGAGATAAAGTTTACTCCCAACTTCCCCGCATCAAGTGCGACAACCTATTCTATCGCAACGATATAGCTCATTACGCAATGGAAAACAACACCACCCCAAGGGCGGCAATCATAGACGGCAAGGCCGTTTCGCTCGCAGTAAAGGACAGAGTGAAGGAGCAGATTCCCCTTCTCGAAGCAAAATACGGCCGCAAGCCTTCGCTCACGGTCATAATAGTGGGCGAGAACCCTGCGAGCCAGGTGTATGTCCGCAACAAGGTCAAGGCTGCCTCCTACGTGGGGATGGAATCCCGCCTCGTGGCTCTTCCCGAGAGCGTCAGCGAGGAGGAGCTTCTCTCCACAATCGCCTCTCTCAACGCCGACGACTCCGTTGACGGCATCCTCGTGCAGCTTCCGCTTCCGCGCCACATCAACGAGAAGAAGGTAATCTACGCCATTTCCCGCGAAAAGGATGTTGACGGCTTCCACATCTTGAATGTCGGCTCGCTCTGGACCGGCACCCCGTGCATCAAACCCTGTACCCCGAAAGGCATAATAGAGCTCATCAAGAGCACGGGCGTAGGGATTGCGGGCAAGGTCGCAGTCGTAGTGGGCCGAAGCAACATCGTCGGCAAACCTGTCGCGAAGCTTCTTCTTGATGAGAACGCAACGGTGGTGATAGCGCACTCCCGCACCGCGGATCTTGGAGCCATCACCCGTCTTGCGGACATCCTCGTCGTCGCCGTCGGCAAGGAAGGAATAGTCAAGGGGGATATGGTGAAGAGCGGCGCGGTTGTCATCGATGTCGGAATGAACCGCAACGCCGAGGGCAAACTCACAGGTGACGTGGACTTCGAGTCAGTCTCCCGCCGCGCCGCCTACATAACCCCGGTTCCCGGCGGAGTGGGCCCGATGACGATAGCGATGCTGATGGAAAACACCCTCGAGTGCTTCCAGGACCGCGAAACCCGCAAATAATCGAGCCAATCCTTTCAAAACATTTTGAGAATCCATACATATTTTCTCATAAAAATTGTGAGATTCCGACGAATATCAATGGCGCTGATGCGGAAATAAAAAAGACCGGCTAGCCGGTCTTTTTTTAGAATTTGCCCTCTTTATTGGCGTCCTCGATGCTCTGGTAGAGGTAGGTCGGGTACTTTCCGCTGAAGCAGGCGAGGCAGAGCTCGCTGCGGTGACCGGCCTCGTAGAGCGCGCCCTCGGAAAGGAACGCGAGGGAGTCGGCTCCGAGCTGAACACGGACTTCCTCCAGACTTTTCTGGGCGCAGATGAGCTCGTCGTAGGTGGAGATGTCCACCCCGTAGAAGCACGGACTCTTGATCGGCGGACTGGCAATGCGGATGTGCACCTCGCTGGCCCCCGCCTCGCGGAGCATCTGAACTATTCGTCTTGAGGTCGTGCCCCTCACGATGGAGTCGTCAATCAGAACGACCCTCTTGTCCTTCACTATGGTTTTGACGGCCGAGACTTTCATCCTCACTCCCTTTTCCCTCAGCTCCTGAGACGGCTGGATGAAGGTTCTGCCCACATATTTGCTCTTGATAAGTCCCATCTCGTAGGGGAGTCCGGAGGCTTCGGCATATCCCATCGCGGCGCTCAGGCTCGAATCCGGCACTCCCACCACGATGTCCGCGTCGGCGGGAGCCTCCCTGTAGAGAAGAGCCCCGCTCAACTTCCTGAAATTGTGCACGTTGCAGCCCTCGATGTCGCTGTCGGGGCGCGAGAAATACACATACTCCATCGCGCACATATAGTTGTGCCTGAAGTCGGAGTAGCGGTTGCTCCGCACCCCGTTGTGGTCGATGGTGACGACCTCCCCCGGCTCGATGTCCCGGATATATTCCGCCCCTATCACGTCGAACGCGCAGGTCTCGCTGCTCACGGCATATCCCCCGCCTATCTTTCCGAGCGAAAGAGGCCTCAGACCGTGCTTGTCGCGGCAGACATAGATCCTGTTTTTTGTCATAATGAGGAAGGCGAACGCCCCCTCCATCATATTCAGGGCCTCCTTTATGGTCTCGATTCTCGGGCGCTTGCGCTCTTTGGTGTCTTTTCGGATGAGGTGCGCGAGGATTTCGCTGTCGGAGGTGGACTGGAAGATGCTTCCGCGGTCCTCGAGGTAGCGGCGCAGCTGCACTGAGTTCACAAGGTTGCCGTTGTGGGCGAGCGCGAAATCGCCGGTGTTGTGGTGGAAGAGGAAGGGCTGCACATTTTCGATGCAGTTGCCTCCGGTGGTGGAGTAGCGTACGTGCCCAATTGCCATATCGCCCGGAAGGGAGGCAATCTTCTGCCCGTCAAAGACTTCCGAGACCAGACCCTGGCCCTTGACCCTGCGGAGAACTCCGTCGGAGTCCCTTGAGACTATTCCGCATCCTTCCTGCCCCCTGTGCTGGAGCGCGTGAAGTCCGTAATATACAAGGTTGGCCGCATTGGGAACCCCATATATCCCGAAAACCCCACATTCTTCGTGTATTGATGAGTCCGAAATTTTTTCCATAGGACAAAAGTAATATATTTTTGTGGAAACTGAGGAAAAAACCTTAACTTAGTGGCTTCATTTTTATTTTCTTCTATGAAAGCGATTACAAGCACAGACTTCATTCTACCGGGCCGCCAAGCCAAGTATCAAGGCAAGGTCCGCGATGTTTACAGCATCGGAAACGATTATCTCGTGATGGTGGCGACCGACCGCATCTCGGCGTTCGACGTAGTTCTCCCTGAGGGAATCCCTTATAAGGGACAGGTACTCAACCAGATAGCATCCCGCTTCCTGGACGCCACCGCCGACATCATCCCCAACTGGAAAATAGCCGAAGTGGACCCGATGGTCACAGCCGGCTGGAGGTGCGAGCCGTTCAGGGTGGAGATGGTAATAAGGGGCTACCTCACCGGACACGCCTGGAGAGAGTATAAGGCGGGAAAGCGCACGCTCTGCGGAGTCCCGATGCCGGATGGAATGGTTGAGAACCAGAAATTCCCCGAGCCCATCATCACCCCGTCCACCAAGGCCGACGAGGGACACGACGAGGACATCAGCCACGCTGAGCTGGTTTCCCGCGGAATAGTTTCCGAGGAGGATCTTCTCGCTCTTGAGGACTACACCCGCAAGCTCTACCGCCGTGGCTGCGCTCTTGCAGCGTCCAAGGGGCTTATTCTCGTGGACACCAAGTACGAGTTCGGCCGCCGCGACGGAAAAATTATCCTGATGGATGAAATCCACACTCCGGACTCTTCCCGCTACTTCTACTCCGAAGGCTACGAGGAAAGGCTCGCCCGCGGAGAAAAGCAGCGCCAGCTTTCAAAGGAGTTCGTAAGGGAGTGGCTGATGGAGAACGGCTTCAGCGGAGAGGAGGGCCAGAAGGTGCCCGAGATGACTCCGGAAGTCGTTTCCGGCATCACCGACCGCTATGTGGAGCTCTACGAGCACATAACGGGCGAAAAGTTCGCTCCGGCGCCATCCAGTGACCCTCTTTCCCGCATCGAGGGCAACATCCGGAAGTTCATCGACAAATATGTGAAGCTATGATAGAGAGGTACTCCCGCAAAGTGATGAGGGATGTCTGGACTGAGGAAAACAAGTTCAGCGCCTATCTTGAAGTGGAAATTCTCTCCTGCGAGGCCTGGAGCAAACTGGGGGTAATCCCCGAGGAGGACGTGGCACGGATCCGCGCGGCCGCCCGTTTTGATGTCGGGCGCATCCGCGAGATTGAGGAGCAGACCCGCCACGATGTCGTCGCATTCACCCGCGCAGTGAGCGAAAGCCTCGGCGAGGAGAAAAAGTGGGTGCACTACGGACTCACCTCCACCGATGTGGTTGACACCGCCAACGGCTACCTTCTCAAGCAGGCCAACGCCATACTGCTCAAGGACTTGGAAGCCTTCCAGGCAGTGCTTGCAAGGCGTGCGCACGAGTTCAAGCAGACCCCGTGCATCGGCCGCACCCACGGCATCCACGCCGACATCACCTCCTTCGGTCTCAAGTGGGCCCTCTGGTATGAGGAGATGAAACGCAACATCGAGCGCTTCAAAATCGCCTGCAAGGGGGTTGAGGCCGGAAAGATGAGCGGCGCCGTGGGCAATTTCGCCAACATCCCTCCGTTCATTCAGGACTATGTCTGCGAGCATCTCGGCATCGACTCCGCCAACATTTCCACCCAGGTCCTCCAACGCGACCGCCACGCCTACTACATTGCAACCCTTGCAATTATAGCCTCCACCCTGGAGCAGATGGCGTTCGAGGTCCGCAACCTTCAGCGCACCGAGGTCCGCGAGGCCGAGGAGGCGTTCCGCAAGGGGCAGAAGGGCTCCAGCGCAATGCCGCACAAGCGCAACCCGATCAGCAGCGAAAACATCTGCGGCTGCGCGAGGGTTATGAGGGGATATATGACCGCATCCTGCGAGAATGTGGCTCTCTGGCACGAAAGGGACATTTCCCATTCCTCCACCGAGCGGATAATCCTTCCGGACGCGACCGAGCTTCTCGACTATATGCTCAACCGCTTTATGGGCATTCTCGACAACCTCGTGGTCTATCCCGAGAGGATGATCTACAATATCTACCAGACAAAGGGTGTAATCTTCGCCCAGAGGGTTATGAACGCCCTGATAGGCAAGGGTCTTTCCCGCGAGGAAGCCTACGACACAGTGCAGCCCGTTGCGATGAAGGCCTGGACCGAAGGGCTTGACTATCTGACTCTTCTGAAGGAAAACACGAAGGTCTGCAGTCTTCTCACCACAGAGGAGCTCGAGGGCTGTTTCACTCTTGAGTACTACTTCAAGAACGTAGACTATATATTCAATAGAGTGGGATTAAATTAATATATAGAGTGGGACTTGCCTAAGAGTCCCACTCACTTTTTAACAAAAAGCGTAAACTCTAAACCTTAGACATCAATATGGCAAATATCGGTAACCCTTTCACCCCCGTCCAGAAAAAGGCCGTTCTGTGCGGCTCGGGCGAACTCGGAAAAGAAATCGCAATCGAACTTGAGCGCTACGGCGTGAATGTCGTGGCTGTTGACAAGTACCCCCTTGCCCCCGCAATGCAGGTGGCTCAGTCCTCCCACGTCCTTTCGATGCTTGACGGCGACGCCCTTTCCGAGATGATTGAGGCGGAAAAGCCCGACCTCATCATCCCTGAAGTCGAGGCGATTGCAACGCCCCGGCTCGTCGAACTGGAGAAAAAGGGCTACAAGGTCATTCCGACGGCAAATGCAACTTTCCTTACGATGAACCGTGAAGGCATCCGCCGTCTTGCCGCCGAGCAGCTCGGAGTCCCGACCTCGAGGTACGAGTTCGCCGAGACTGAGGAGGAGTTTCGCGCCGCAGCCGGACGCATCGGTTTCCCGTGCGTCGTGAAGCCCGTTATGAGCTCTTCCGGCCACGGCCAGAGCGTTGTCCGCACCGAGGCTGAGCTTCCCGAGGCCTGGAGAATTTCCCAGGAAGGCGGAAGGGCCGGCGGGGGAAAGGTCATCGTCGAGGGTTTCGTGGATTTCGACTACGAGATCACACTTCTTACGGTGCGCCACTGCGGCGGCACCACCTTCCTTAAGCCTGTGGGCCACCACCAGGTGGACGGCGACTACCGCGAGTCCTGGCAGCCGCAGGGGATGAGCGAGGCGGCCGAAAAGAAGGCCCAGGAGATTGCCGGAAAGGTCACTGCCGCTCTGGGCGGTTACGGAATTTTCGGGGTGGAATTTTTCGTCAAGGGAGACGAAGTCTTCTTCAGCGAAGTCTCTCCGCGCCCGCACGACACCGGAATGGTGACGATGATTTCCCAGGACCTGTCCGAGTTCGCCCTTCACGCCCGCGCAGTCCTCGGCCTCCCGGTTCCGGAAGTCCGCTTCCTGGGCCCGTCCGCCTCGAAGGCTATCGTGGTCGAGGGCAACACCGCCGAGTATGAGTTCCAAAATGTGGAAAAGGTCCTTGAAGAACCGGGCGTCCAGGTCCGCTTTTTCGGCAAGCCTGAAATCCGCGGCCACCGCCGCGTGGGAGTGATCCTCGCCACCGACGAAACCGTAGAAAAGGCCCTACAGAAAGCTGAAAGGGCCTATTCAAAACTCCGGGTCAAAGTCTATTAGC
>CAVAMP010000043.1:15964-17914 GCA_963589825.1 Flexilinea sp.
CTTGATGTCCGCACGGATGAGAGCCGCGGCAGGGAGGATTACGCTGTTGTGGTTGAAGCCCTGAAGCTCAAACAGCTGCACCGGGTGTCCAAGATGCTTGAGGATGGCTGCAAGGTGGGCGTTCTCCTCGTAGCGGGCAAGCATTTCAAGGTCGCGGTCGCCGGTTATCAGCATCAGCGGAGCGCCTTCCCTGCGGCTGTGGAACGAAGGAGCCATTTCGTCAATGAACGGAATGTCCACATCGAGACCTCTCTCTTTCTTGATGGTGAAATGCGTCGCGGTCTGTCCGCTGACAGGGTAGGCCTTGGCGATTCTGTCGGCGTCGATTCCGTACTGCGCGAGATATTTCTTGTCAAGCGCAAGCATCAGAGTGAGGTATCCGCCGGCGGAGTGGCCGCCGATGAAAATGCGTCCGGGGTCACCCCCATATTCGCCGATGTGATTGAATACCCAGGCCACGGCCAGCGCCACATCGTCGATGTACCCCGGACATTTCACCTTGGGATAAAGCCTGTAGTTCACGTCCACGACAGCGAAGCCTTGCTCCCTGAAGGCTTCCAGCAGATGTTTGTTCCCTCCTTCAAGTCCGCCGCCGTGAAACCAGACGAGGGTGGAAAATCCTGCGGTGTTCTCCGGATAGTAGATGTCCAGTTTGCAGCGCTCAAGACGGTAGGCGTCTTTCTCACCCCCGTCAGTATAAGGGAGATCTTTCACCTGCGCATAGTTTTGCGCCATAATGCTCAGCGACAGAAACATAGCCGCCGCAACGGTAAGCAAATTCTTCATAATAAAGATGTGGTTGATGGTTGGTTGTTAGCCTGCTCAAATATATTAAATCTATTCTTAACGGCAAAATTTATCACAGGAATTTGGGCTGGAAAGCGCAATGAGTTCAGTTATGTCGAAGATTAATACCTCTGCGCTAACTTGATTTTTAGACCACTTGCCGCTATGTTATTTTGTTTATACTTGTGCGCTAACTTGATCTTCTCCAAAGCGGTATGAGTTTGCCGCAGAATGTGGATTTATAGGCAGTACAAGGAAATTTTCTTAACTTCGCGCTTTGTTGTTTGAAACTTCCCCTCGGCAAGGGAAAGAACTGCATAATTTTAATACGATGAAAAAATCAACCATTCTTCTTTTGGCGGCTTTCCTTTTGGGCCTCGCCACATCATCCTGCTCCTGCGACTCAAATTCAAAAAAGAAGGCGTCTGAACAGACTGCGGCGCCTCAATACACGGAAATCGAGAATCCCTGCGTTTCCCTTTCGGAGTTTCCGCAGGACGCTGAGGGGTATTATCTGATTTTCGACGGTACCTCCCTCAAGGGCTGGAGAGGATATGGAAAGGATTGTGTGCCCGAGAGGTGGACCCTCAAGGACGGGTGCCTCCATTTTCAGGGCGCCGACAAGAGCGTCACTGAGGGCGGCGGAGACATAATGTTTTCCCACAAGTTCAAGAATTTCATCCTCGAATTCGACTGGATGGTGGAGAAGGGCTCCAACTCCGGCGTTTTCTATCTCGGCCGCGAGATTTCCGCCCCTGACGCCGAAGGCAATGAAACGCTCCGTGGCATCTGCCTCTCTGCCCCTGAGTATCAGATTCTTGACAATGCGAACCATCCCGACGCTCTTAAAGGGGTGGACGGCAACCGCAAGTCAGCTTCGCTCTACGATATGGTTCCGGCCAGTCCGCAGAATTTCACGGGCTGGGGAAAGTGGCAGAGCGGCAGGATTATGGTTGACAACGGTGCGGTTACCCACTATCAGAACGGCGAGAAGGTCCTTGAGTACCGCCTCTGGACTCCGCAGTGGACCGAGATGCTTCAGAACAGCAAGTTCAGCCGGGAGAAATGGCCTCTCGCGTTCGAGCTGCTTAACAGTTGCGGCGGAAAGAACCACGAAGGCTACATCGCCTTCCAGGACCACCGCAACGATGTCTGGTACCGTAA
>CAVAMP010000044.1:0-17805 GCA_963589825.1 Flexilinea sp.
TCGGCCGCTTCTTCCGCCACCACACCGGAATGTCCCCAACCGAATACCGCCGCGGCCTGAAAGACCTGTAAAATTATTTGTAGAAAGTCAGCCGGTTGGTTCCGGATGCCGAATAGAAGTACTCCGCTTTATTGTGATAATGAGCCTGCCCGTTCAGACAGGCTCTTTTTTTTCAAGTTATTTTTGTAGCTTTGCCGCTTCAAAAGAAAAACACACAGATATGAAACATTATTTACTATTAGCCGTCGCGGCGCTTCTCTGCGCCGTTTCCTGCGGACAGGGCGCCGCTCAGTATGAAAAGAGAACCGACAAGATTCTTGCTCAAATCCATAATCCCGACTCAAAATATGTCGTCGTGGCCGTCCATAGGGGCGATTGGAGGAACTATCCCGAGAACTCCATCCCTGCCATCGAGTCCATCATCCGGATGGGCGCTGACATTATGGAGCTGGACCTCAAGCTCACCAAGGACAGCGTTCTCGTGCTTTCCCACGACAAGACCATCAACCGCTGCCTCACCGGGAAGGGAAATGTGAGCGACTACACCCTCGCCGAACTCAAGGCGATGAGGCTCAAGAGGGCGCACGGCGTCGCCACGGACTCCCTGCGCATCCCGACTCTCCGGGAGGCTCTGGAGTGCTGCAAGGACCGCATCTGCGTCAATGTGGACCAGGGCTACGAGTACTACGATATGGTCCTTGAGATCACCGAGGAACTAGGCGTGACCGACCAGATCCTCATCAAGGGAACCTATCCCGTTCCATCCGTTGCCGAGAAAATGGCTTCGCATCCGCACAATATGATGTATATGCCTATCTGCAACTTCGACAAGGAGAGCGGAAGGGCGCTTTTCAATGAATATCAGCAGACCAAGACAGTGCCTCTTGCCTACGAGATGTGCTGGTCCAGTCTCACTCCGGAGATTGAGGATGCCTTCAAAACCATACACAAGACCGGCTCGAAACTTTGGATAAACACCATCTGGGGCAGCCTCTGCGGCTATCTTGACGACGACAAGGCCCTTGATTGCGGCGACCCGGCCTCAGTCTACGACAAGGTCATAGCCTTCGGCCCGTCGTTCATCCAGACCGACCGTCCGGAGCAGCTGCTGAAGTACCTGAGGTCCAAAGGTCTCCACGACTAGACTGTCTCCTCCTCCCTACGCACATATAAAAGCAAACTGAACAGTACAATATGAGTTTTTACAGCATCAGTGCGCCTTCCGCCGTGAAGGTGCCTCAGGACAAGATTCAGAAGGTTTGGAAGCGGAAGCGTTTCCAGACTTTCCTCGCCGCCACCTTCGGCTATGCCCTCTACTACGTCTGCAGGATGTCGATGGGCGTGATGAAGCAGCCGCTCATCGAGGCGGGGCTTCTGGACGCCACCCAGCTGGGAATCATCGGAGCCTGCCTCTACTGGACCTACGCCGTGGGCAAGCTCGTGAACGGCTTTCTCGTGGACTCGGCTAACATCAAGAGGTTTATGGCCACGGGGCTTGTCGTCTCCGCCGCCGCGAACTTCATTATGGGAGTGCTCGGCGTGAGCGCCGCCAGGGCCGGATGGAGCAGTTCGGTGATTTTCGTTCTGTTCGCTGTGATATGGGCCGTAAACGGCTGGGCACAGTCTATGGGCGCTCCTCCTGCAATCGTGGGTCTCACCAGGTGGTTCCCTCTTAAAATCAGGGGCACGTACTACGGATTCTTCAGCGCCTCGCATAACATCGGCGAGGGCCTCTCGTTCATCTTCGTGGGCTCGATCGTCGCGGCGTTCGGCTGGAGGTGGGGCTTCTTCGGCGCAGCCTGCGCGGGCGTTCTGGGCGTGGTGCTCATCCTTCTGATGCTGCACGACACCCCTGAGAGCAAGGGCCTTCCCGGCATTGAGGAACTCTCCGGCGAGAAGACCTCCGAAAAGACCGCTGAAGACGCTCACGAGACCCGCCGCATTCAGGCGGCCGTGCTCCGCAACCCCGGAGTGTGGATCCTCGCGCTTTCCAGCGCCTTTATGTATATGAGCCGCTACGCCATCAACGAGTGGGGAACAATTTATCTCCAGGAGAGTTACGACTATACCCTCGCAGAGGCTGCCGCCATCATCGGCATCAACCCGATTTTCGGCGTCATCGGTACGGTGTTCTCCGGCTGGCTCTCGGACAAGGTCTTCAGGGGCGACAGGAAATACCCGGCCTTCGTGGCGGGCGTGCTTGAGGCCCTCGCGCTTGTGCTCTTCCTCTTCGGCGGAGGCAGCCACTGGGTCCTCGTCCTCTCGATGGTCCTCTTCGGAGTGGCTATCGGAGTGCTCATATCGTTCCTCGGCGGGCTTATGGCAATCGACCTCGTGCCCAGAAAGGCGACGGGTGCGGCCCTTGGCATCGTGGGTATGGCTTCCTACGCCGCAGCGGGCGTGCAGAACATCATCACGGGAGTCCTTCTCGACGGCCACACCTACGAGGCGGTGAACGCCCTCGGCGAGACTGTCACCAAGCACGACTACTCTCTCGTGAGCTGGTTCTGGCTGGGTGCGGCGACTATCTCGTTCCTCCTCCCGATTCTCAACTGGCGGCGCAAGCAGCAGACGATATAGCGGAGAAATCCGCCGCTTACATCCCATTTCACGGACCCAATTTCTGCGAAATGGGATTTTTTTGTCCTCCGCTTTAGCATAGTCCCCGACAAAGTTGTCTTATATATACGAACATAATTATTCGCACTAAAATCAAGTAATATGAAATCACGCTTATTAGCGGCCGTGTTGCCTCTTGCTGCGCTCTTGGCGCTGCTCGCCTCCGGCTGTCAGAAACAGAGAGTGTCCGAAGTCAGGGACACCGTAGTCATCCAGACGAAGATCACCTCCACATCCCCGGTTACGGCAGCTGCCGGCGGGACGGATGAGATCACCATCTACGCCACCTGCGACTGGGTCCTCACCGCCGAGGACTGGTTCACCGTCACTCCGTCCGTCGGGACGAGGGGCATCAGCGAGTCCACGCTCACCACGACTCCGAACACGACAGGGGCTGACCGCACCGGAACGATCACTCTCACGGCCGGGTCCTATTCCGGAACCTACACGTTCACCCAGAAAGGCATCTAGAATTGAAAAGCTACAGAAAAATATTCGACTACCTCTTCAGCGGGGTTGAAGTCCCGGACAAGGTGAAGGAGAAGTTCTCCCTCTGGATGAGTTCCCGGGGCGATGACTCCGAAGTGACAGACCTCCTCAGGGAGTACTGGGACTCGGCGCCGCTCCAGAACGAGGATTTCGACATCGACGGCGGACTCCGCTCCCTTCTCTCGCGCATCGAAGGGACTGACGGTGTCCGCGCCGAGGCTGCCCGAAAAGGGACGCGACGGGGACGGCTTCTCCGCTGGGCCTGCGGCATCGCCGCCGCCTTCGTCCTCTTCGCCGGAGGATGGGCCCTCGCGAGGTTCACGTCCACTCAGAAGGAGACGGTGCTTCTCGCGTCCGACGAGGCCATAGCCACCTACTCCCTCTCCGACGGCTCGAGGGTCCATCTCAACTGCGGCAGTTCGCTTTCCTATTCGGAGGCGTTCGGCGGAAGGGAAAGGAGGGTCAGGCTCAGCGGCGAAGGGTACTTCGACGTCGCGAAAGACCCGTCCCGGCCGTTCATCGTCGAGATGGACAACTCCCTCCGCGTACAGGTGCTCGGCACTTCGTTCAACGCCGCCTGCTACAGGGGCAGCAACAGCGCCGAGGTGATCCTCCGGAGCGGAAGCGTACAGTTCGGCGACGCCGGGGGCAGGGAGAAGGTCATCCTGCATCCCAACCAGCGGCTCACCTGGAAGGACGGCACCACCGCGATCGAGGCTGTGGACGCCTCGCAGTGCTGCCGGTGGTACGAGAGGCGTATGGTCTTTGACAACGCCTCCCTCTGCGACATCGTGAGCAACCTGTCCCACAAGTATCAGAAGGATATCAGGCTCAGCGCCTCCGGCCTTAGTACAAAGAGGATGTCGCTCACTGTGGGCGACGAGCCTCTGGAGGAGGTCCTCGACCTTGTCTGCCTGCTGCTCCCGGTTGACTGGAGGGCGGACGGAGACACCATCACAATTGAAAACAAACCACAAAAACACTGAATATGATAGGAATTTCTAAAACGGTTCCTTCACTCTCCAAGGTCGCGGCCCTGGTCGCAGCCCTGCTGCTCTCGGGCGCGCTCTGCCTTACCGCGCAGAACCGCACCGCGAGCGTGAACGTGAAGGATGTCACAGTCAAGGAACTTCTCAAGGAGATTGAAAAGGGGAGTTCATTCACTTTCGCATACGTGGATTCCGACATAGACCCGTCGAAGCGGGTCAGCGTCAACGCCACGGACGAGAAGATAGAGACTATACTCGCGAAGGCCCTTCCGGAGATGAACGCCGAGTTCAAGGGGGACAAGATCGTCCTCAGCAGGAAGGCCCAGGCTTCCTCTGACGATGCCCGGAGCAAGGCTCCCGCCCGCAAGGTCAGCGGCCGTGTCCTCGGCGAGGACGGCTCTCCGCTTGTAGGCGCTATGGTCATCGAGAAGGGCACGTCGAACGGCACCGCCACTGACATCGACGGCAACTACACCCTCACCGTACGCGGTGACATTACTCTCGAGGCGTCGCTCCTCGGCTTCGCCACCGTCTCCGTCCCTGTCGCTCTGACTCAGACGAAGGCCGACTTCACTCTGAAGGAAGACGCCCTCGTGCTTGACGACGTGGTCGTCATCGGCTACGGCGTGCAGAACCGCAGGGACGTCACCACCGCCGTCTCGTCCATCAAGGCGGAGGACTTCCGCAACGCGGCCACCACGGACTTCCGCGAATCGATGGCGGCGAAGATGCCTGGCGTGCAGGTGCTTAACCTCGGCGGCCAGCCGGACGGCAACGTGACCGTAAGGGTCAGGGGAATCCAGTCCGCCACTGCGGGGAACGACCCGCTTTACGTCATCGACGGCATACCGAGCGACGCCAGGGCGTTTGCGAACCTCGAGGGCACCGACATCGAGAGCCTCGAAGTGCTGAAAGACGCGTCCGCGGCTGCGATCTACGGTTCCAGAGGCTCCTGCGGCGTGGTGATCGTCACCACCAAGAGGGGAAGCGGCGAGGAGCCGGTCATCTCCTACGACGGTCAGTTCAGCGTCAGCCAGGTGTCGAAGAAGATCGATATGCTCAACGCGTACGAGTTCGCCCAGCTGTTCGTCGACGCGCGCAACGGCGCCTACCTCTACAACAACCCCGAGGGCTCCATCGGCGACCCTTCGCCGTCCCGTCCGGAGACCTATCACCGCATAGATCCGATCATCTCCGCCTACCTCGAGGACGAGACCGGCACGCTCACCGACACCGACTGGCAGGATGCGATTTTCCGCAACGCCCTCTCGCACAAGCACTCCCTGAGCGTCACCGCGAAGAAGAAGGACTTCAACTATTACATCGGCGCGAACTACCTCTACCGTGAGGGAACGGTCATCGGCTCGGATTTCCGCAGGTACGGCCTCAGGGCCAACTTCGACGGACGCAAGGGCCGCCTCAAGTACGGCGTCAGCTTCTCCCCGTCCTATTCGAAGACCAACTATGTGGACACCGACTCCCAGTACGGCAGCGACGGCGTGATCGCGTCCGCCCTGATGGCTCCGCCTATCTTCCCGGTATACAACTCCGACGGAAGCTACAACTGGGATATGAACGGTAAGCTCAAGCAGACCTGGAACACCCAGACCAACGAGGTGCTCAACCCTGTGGCGCTCGCCCTGGAGGTGGATGACGTCAGGCAGAAGCTCAACCTCACCGGCAACGCCTACGCGAGCATCGAGTTCATCAAGGGGCTTGAGTACAAGTTCACAGCCGGCGGTGACTACTACTCCTACATAAGGGACTACTACCGCCCGTCGTACATCCCGCTGAGGACCGTGAAGTACTACGACCAGCCTTCCAACCCTACGGCGGCCAACTACGCCAACTCCTACTTCCACTGGAACATATCCAACCAGCTCTCGTTCAACCGCCGCTTCGGCGAGCATTCCGTCAACGCCGTGGCCGTATACGAGGCCGAGAAGCAGACCATCCAGACCTCCGCGCTGAAGGGTACGGGCGCGGTCGGGGACGACAAGATCCGTACGACCAAGGGCAAGACCCTCTCGATCGACGACACCTACAACAACAAATACTCCTACACCTTCGCCTCCTGGCTTGTCCGCGGGCAGTACTCCTACAAGGGACGGTATATGGTATCGGCATCCGTCAGGGGTGACGGTTCGTCGAGGTTCGCCCCTAAGACCCGCTGGGGTTATTTCCCTGCCGCTTCCGTCGGCTGGAGGATAAGCGACGAGCCGTGGATGAAGGGCGCGTCGAAGTGGATGAACGACCTCAAGCTCAGGGTCAGCGTGGGACAGACCGGTAACGCCCAGATCGGCAACTCCGAGTACCTCGCCCTCTACGGCTCGTCCACCCTCGATATGGGCAACGGAGTCGTGAACTCCGTCTATCCGACCCAGATCGCCAACGACCAGCTCGGCTGGGAGAAGAATACCCAGGTGAACGGCGGATTCGACGCGAGCCTCTTTGACGGCCTGCTCGGACTCAGCGCGGACTTCTACTACTCGAAGACCACGGATATGCTCCTCGACGTCCCGGTGTCATCCGTTTCCGGACTCACTACCTCGACGATGAACATCGGCTCGATGCAGAACAAGGGAGTGGAACTCACGCTCACCTCGCACAAGAGGGTGGGGGACTTCAGCTTCGACTTCAACGCGAACTGGTCTCTCAACCGCAACAAGGTCCTGCACCTCGGCGACGAGGACGCTCCGATAATCAAGGAGTCCTCCTACTCTGGAGGCTATTACATCACCCAGGTAGGCTATCCTGTGGGCTGCTACTACCTCCTCGTCCAGGACGGCATCTTCCATAACCAGGAGGAGCTTGACACCTATCCGCATTTCGAGACGACCCAGGTCGGCGACTTCCGCTTCGTGGATGCCGACGGCGACGGAGTGCTCGACAAGGACAAGGACAGGGTCATCGTGGGCAACTATATGCCGGACTTCTACTATGGGTTCTCCATCCGTCTGGGATGGAAGGGCCTTGACTTCTCCGCCGCCTTCCAGGGCGTCTACGGGAACGAGATTCTCAACCTCGAGAGGCGTTACCTCCTCAATATGGAGGCGTCGTCCAATATGATGAAGGAGGCCCTGCAGCGGTTCCCTTACGGCAACCTTAACCGCGCCACCCGCAAATCCACGGGAAACAACGGCTCCAGCACCTCCACCTTCCATCTCGAGGACGGCTCCTACCTCCGTCTCCAGAACCTCTCCATCGGCTACACCCTCCCGAACCGCTGGTTCAAGAAGGCGGGCATATCCAACGCGAGGATCTACATCCAGGGCACGAACCTCTTCACCTTCACGAACTACACGGGATATAACCCTGAGGTGAACAAGCGTTCTTCCGATGCGCTGCGTCCGGGCGAGGACTATTGCTCCTATCCGCTTTCACGGACCTTCAGCATAGGCATAAACTTTAACCTGTAACGAGATTATGGACAAGAAGATATTGAAATTTACAGTCTTGGCCCTCGCACTCACGGGCCTTTGCGGCTGCTCCGACGCCTTTTTCGAGCAGTACCCGGCGAACAACGTGACGAAGGGCAACTTCTATCAGACCGACGACGACTTCAACCAGGGCATATACGCCTGCTACCAGAAGCTCAAGACCCAGATGGGGTTCTTCATCAACGAGCTCGCCTACCGCAGCGACGAGTGCGTGCTCGAGTCGATGGCCGTCTCCACCCAGGACCGCTATGACCTCGACCACTTCCAGGAGAAGGCCAACAACGGCATCCTGAGCGACGTGTGGGACGCGTGGTACAACGGCATCTACCGCTGCAACGACGTCCTTGGCAACCTTGAAGGGAAGGACATCAAGAACGCCGGGCAATACCGCGGCGAAGCCCTTTTCCTGCGCTCCTGGTGGTACTTCAACCTCTACAACTCTTTCGGAGGCGTTCCGCTCGCGACTACGGTCGTCTCTCCCGCCGACGCGAAGACGGTGAAGCGATGCACGGACGAGGAGATGTACCTGCGTCTCACAGCGGACCTCGCCGAGGCCGCAACGCTCCTCCCCGAGAAGCGCAGCGCCGAGAAGGCAAGAGTCACCCGGATCGCCGCGCAGGCTCTGCTCGGAAAGGTGTACCTCACCTTCGGGAAATATCCCGAGGCTCAGGCCGTGCTGAAGGAGGCTCTCTCCGACAGCAACTTCGGCCTTATGGGCACGACGGCCGAGGTGTTCAACGTGGCGAACAAGATGAACAGGGAGATCATCTTCGCCCTCTACTACAACAAGACCGACGACAACGGCCACGGCTACTGGTACAGCACCAGCACCGGAGTCCTCGCCGACATCACCAACCCGACGCCGGAGTTCAAGGCGCTGTACGGCGCTGCCGACAACCGTCTTCCGCTTGTGAACACCTACACGAAGATCAGCAGCTCCCTCTATGTGCTGAACAAGTGGTACGACACCTACGACACCGTCTACACGACCCAGGTGGGCAACGACTTCCCGGTTCTCAGGTTCGCTGACGTGGTCCTTATGTACGCCGAGGCTCTCGGAATGCAGGGGGACATCGCCGGAGCGCTCGAGTACCTGAACAAGACCCGCACGAGGGCGGGGCTCCCGTCCCTCACCGAGACGGATGTGCCCGACAGGACGGCGTTCATCCATGCTCTTGCCGACGAGCGGGGCAGGGAGTTCGCACTGGAGGGCCACAGGTGGTTCGACCTCAAGAGGCTCGGCCTCGCCGTGGAGTTCTTCAAGGGGATGGGCTACTCGGTCGACTCCCACGAGCTCATCTTCCCGATCCCTCAGGATCAGATAGAGATCGTGAACAACAGCGACATCCTCTGGCAGAATCCGGGATATTAGAATTAACACATACCGAAAAATACAATTGTAGATATGAAAAGATTGATTGTCAATATATTGGCTCTCGCCTCAGTGCTTCTCGGAGCGGCATCCTGCGCCACCGAGGACCTTCCCGAGGCCGGAGCGCCGAGGCATCAGGTAACTTCCCTCAAGGCGGTGCCCGGTGACGAGGAGGTTCAGCTCAGCTGGGATGTCCCGGAGGGCTGGAACCCTACCGAATACATAGTGACCTACACCGAAAGCGACAAGGTGACCCTCAGAACGGCGGAAAAGCAGCTGCTCGTCGACGGGCTTACCAACTCCCGGAACTACATCTTCAGCGTGCAGGCCGTCTACGGGGACGTCATCTCCGGAGCGGTCTCCGCCCAGGCCACCCCGACCACGTCGCGTTTTGCGGTGACCGACCTTCAGGCCGAGGGCAGCGCGAATATGATCATCCTCTCCTGGACCACCCCTTCAACGGGAGTGCTCTCCTATACCCTCCGTTATTACAAGGAGGGCGACGAGGCGGGAGCGAAGGAGGTCACCATCGACCATGACAAGACTTCGTATACTCTCAACGAGCTGGAGAACGACATCTCCTACACGCTCATCCTCACCGCGAACTACCCTAAGGGCGCGTCCGACGATGCGTCCGTCAAGGCTATGCCGGCCCTCGCCACTCCGTATTTCCTCAGTCGCAGCAGCGCGGCGGTGAACCAGCCTATCAAGTTCACCTTCAACACCGAGGGCTATCCGTCTGCGACCGACATCCGCTGGACCTTCCCTGACGGGACCATCCTTACGGGTACGGAAGTCACTTCCGGCATCTCGTCCGCAGGAGACAAGCAGGTTACTCTCACCGTCACCCTCGGCGGTATCGACAAGAGCTGGACCGTCGACGTGAAGATACGCGAGTATGTGCTCAACTACAGTGACTGGGCTCTCAAGGGCACGAACTACGAGGGATTCAAGGGAAGCTGCCCTGTGTTCTCTCCGGACGGAGGCACTGTCTACGACATCACCTTCAACAAGAAGGCGTCGCTCTATGCGTTCAACACCGAGACCGGAGAACTCAGGTGGACCTTCACCCCGTCGGCTGATATGGCCTCCTATAACCCTCTCACGGTGAACCCGGTAAGCGGAGACATCTACTTCGGAACCACGACGGCTAAGAATTTCTTTGCGGTGACTTCCTCCGGCGCCCTCAAATGGACCTTCGCGGAAGCCGGCTCGATGAAGAGCGCGGCTCCTGCCGTCAGTGCCGACGGACAGACGGTGTTCATCGGTGACGCCGCAGGCAACATCTTCGCCATCAACGCCACGACCGGCGCGAAGATCTGGACCGCCGCGCAGGGCAGCGCCATCGCCGGCCTGATCGTCAAGGGGAACGACGAACTCGTCGCCGGATCCACCGACGGAACCGTCAAGTTCTACGGCGCGGCGGATGGAAACATCCTCGCCACACTGAATTTCAGCGCGATGACCGACATCTCGGGCTTTGCCGTGGCGGCGGACAAGAAGACCGTGTATGTCCCGGCGAAGACCGCCCTCGGTTCGTTCAGCCTGGAGAGCCGCGCCGTCCTTGTCGCGTCCTTCGCTGTTGCGGAGAACAACCTCTACGAACCGGTCGTTGCACCTAACGGAAACGTGTTCGTGGGAAGCAAGGACGGAAGCGTCTACTGCGTCAAGGGCGACCTCAGCGCAGTCCTCTGGAAATACACCCACAACGGCAGCAGCGGAGCGGCGCTCACCAACGCCTTCAACTACTCGCACCCTTGCGTGGACACGTCCGGCAACTTCTACATCACCTCCGGTCAGGAGATTAACTGCACCTACATCCTCAGCTCTGACGGCAAAGTCAAGGAGCAGTTCACCTTCGGCTCTGACAGCGCCCAGAAGCAGATGGGAGGCAACAACTACCTCGGCGGAGTGCTCTATTCGGCCTTTGTCGGCGCGTCCGGCAAGAACGGCTGCCTCATCGGCCGCTATGTCGGCGGAGAGAGAGCCTCAGGATGGAGCACGCACGGCGGAGACATCTGCGGCAGCTGCTGCGTCAAATAAGTAAAATTTCAGTAACTTTATGCTATGAACAGAATAAAGACAATCTCATCCCTTCTCGCGTTATCGCTGCTTCCCCTGAGCCTGCTTTCCTGCCGGAAGGAGGCGGGGGCGCAGACTCTCGCGGGGACGGCGGACATAACGCTCGGAGGCTACTATGACGCCTCCGGCTCGCTCACCACTCCGGTCTGGGAGGCTGATACCAAGGCATCCATAATGCTCGTCTGCGAAGGAAAGCTCCAGAAGGCGGAAGCCCGGGCGCTGCTCCCCGGAAGCGCGAGCTCGCACTTCCTTTTCAACATCCTCGCGGACCGCACCGAGACTACTGTCGTGAGCTGGTACCCGTCCGACGCGGAGATCTCCCTCGACGGGGAGACGGTCTCGCTCGACATCCCGTCCGAGCAGGACGGCACTGAGGTTCCGGTCCTCTACGACGCTGTGAAAGCGAACATCAACGCCTACGAGGGCTGTACCTTCACGCTCTCCCCGGCAGGATGTGAGGTCTATGTGGACGTGGCGATGGGCGACTATGACCTCGCCGGCGTGGAGATCCGCGGAAACGACAACGAGATGCTCTCCGGAACGCTCCGCGTCAGCACCGCCGACGGCTCCTCAGAGGCGAGCGTGCCGTACGCCAAGACGACGCTTCCTAAGGCGCTTGACTGCCGCGGAGCATCCGTCAGGGTACCGGTGTACTGCGCTCCCGCCGAGCTCAGCAAGGGAATGACCGTAACGACGACATTCGCTGACGGACACTCCGCGACAACCGTCACGGACACCCCGGTCACTCTCGTTGCAGGAGGCAAGTACGTCACAGGAAAGGTTGCGGAGAGCGAGTCCACCGTCCTCACCGTCTGCGGAGACAACCAGGTGTTCGTCATCAACGCCGACCTCGCCAAGACCTCCTACAAGGAAGGGATCATCTGGGAATGGGACGCGAAGAGCGCAGCATCGGTGCTCGGCCTTGCCGAGAGCAAGTGCGACCACCTGGACGACTGCAAGATGGTTGACAACGGCACTAAGGTTCTCCTTACCAGTTCATACGGCTGGTGCGTCCTTCTGGACTACGAGACGAAGGAAGTGCTCTTCCATACCACCCAGACCCCGAACGCCCACTCCGCAGAGTACATCCCGGGAGGTTACATCGCGGTGGCGACTTCAGACGGAGCAACTGCCAGCCACAACAGCGTGCAGCTCTACAGTGTCTCCCAAAGCGAGAACCTGCTCGCTTCAGCGGAGCTCACATCCGGACACGGAGTCGTGTGGAACCGCAAGAGAAGCCTTCTCTACGCCGCCGGAGCGCAGGCGATAAAGGTGTTCGAACTCCAGGGACTTGAAAGCGGGAAGCCGCAGCTTAATCTGAAGAAGACCGTCAAGACCCCGACATCTGCCCTGCACGACCTGATGGCCATCGACGACAACCGTCTCAGCGTTGCCGGCGTCAAGGCATACATCTTCAACATCGACACCGAGGTTTTCGAGGAGATGAGCCTTTTCAGCGCGTCCACGCAGGTAAAGTCGCTCAACTACAACGGCGAGACCGGCGAGCTCTGGTACACGGACGCCACCGTCCCGGAGGGCAACGAGACCTGGTCCTCGCATAAGATCCGCTACAGCACCGACAAGGACGCCTCTTCCGAGACGAGGGTGATAACTGTGGACTTCGATATGTACAAGGTTCGCGTGAAGCAGTGGTAACAGGATGATTTGTAGCCGATATGACTCAGGAAGACCATAAACTTCTATGTCAGATAGCACAGGGGGATGTCAAGTCGCTTGGCATCCTCTATGTGCTGTATTCGGCTAAAATCTACAATTTCGCGCTTTCCCTCCTTCAGGACTCCGCGGAAGCGGAGGACGTCACCCAGGAAATTTTCCTCAAGATATGGAACAGCCGCGAGAGCCTCGCTGAGGTGAGGTCGCTGAAGTCATACCTCTTCGGGATGACCCACAACACTGTCCTCAATCTCATCAAAAGCAGGGATGTACGCTCGCGCTACTGCAAAAGCGCCTCCGATATGCTTCCGAGAAGCGTCGATGTCGTTCCCGCTGTCGAAACGGAGGAACTGCTCAAGTGCATCGATGAGGCGCTGGAGGATATGAGCGAACTTCGGAAGACTATCTTCCGACTGAGCCGGGAGGAGCACAAGACCTATCAGGAGATTGCGGACCTTCTGATGATAAGCCCCAAGACAGTGCAGTACCACATCTCCTGCGCACTCGCCAAACTGCGGGAGCTCATATAGCTTTTCTGTAGATAGTAATGTCGATTTCCCCCAACGAACTCTGTGGGTTTGGAATTCTCAGTTTTGCGGGCTCAGGATGCTGTTGATGATTTTCAGAAGGATTGCCCCGTAGCCTTCGGCTTTGGCGGGGCCTATGCCGCTGACGCTTAGAAGCTGCTCCGGGGTGCGGGGCTTCAGCGTGGCAATGTTGTCGAGGACTTTATTCGAAAAGACGTGGAAGGCGGGAACATCCAGCTCGCGGGCTTTTTCCAGCCTCCAGGCTTTCAGCGCGCTGAGAATTTGGAGGGACTGCGCGTCCATCTGCCCGTTTTCTTCTGCCGAGAACTTGGCTTCGCGCCTTGGACGCTGTGAGGGCTGTGAACTGCCCTGGAGCGATGCTGAATTTGGCCTGCCTTGAGTCCCTGCCTTGGTGAAACCTGCCGGGCGGAGGGGAGCGGCGTCGTGGCTGCGGTCGTAGTCGAACGGGGCGTAATTGAGCGAGAAGGCGAGTTTCTCTCTGTCGGCTATGTGGGTGGCAAGGTACTGCTCCACTGTGTTGTCCGTTATGAAGGCGGAATTGCTCAGCGGGGAGCTCAGAACGACGCCTTCGAGGGAGCGGCAGCGGCTCAGCGCCACGTAGGCCTGTCCCGGGGAGAAGGCGGCGCGGGCGTCAATTACCGCGCGGTCGAAAGTGAGGCCCTGGCTCTTGTGGATGGTGATGGCCCAGGCCGGGCGGACCGGGTACTGGCGGAAGCGGCCGATCGGGGTCGCCTCGATGACTCCGCTCTCCTCGTTCATCTGGTAGCGGATGTTTTCCCACTCCATCGGCTCCACGCTCACGATGACCCCCGTGTCGGCGAGTTTCACCTTGAGAGTTTCGCGCGTGAGGGTGAAAACCTCCCCGAGAGTGCCGTTGATGAACTTCTTGTCCGGGTCGTTCTTTATGAACATAACCTGCGTTCCTTTTTTCAGAACCAGCTGGGCTGCAGTGGGGTAGGCCTCGGGAGGGAAAGTTCCGCTGACCAGGGCGTTGAAAACGAACTCTTCGGCTCCGAGCCGGCTCATTTCAGCGCTGTTTACGCTCTCCACCATCCGGTTGTGGGTGACAAGGCGGATGTAGTTCTCCTCGGGGCGGGGAGAAAAGCCGGGGATGTAGCGGGAATTCAGCTCCGAGAGGTCCTCCGGGGTGAGACGCCCCACCCTTGCGCGGTTGAGGATTTCGACGAAATGGGTGTCGCTCTGACGATAGACCTGCTTTAGCTCCAGGACGCTGTAGTCCAGTTTCTGAAGCGCCTTGCTGTCAAAGAAATAGAGGGAAGGGTAGTGCGGACGCAGCAGCTCGGCCTCCTCGCCGTGGGCAATCGGGGGAAGCTGCTGGAGGTCGCCGATCATAAGGAGCTGAACCCCTCCGAACGGGAGGTAGCTGCGGCGGATGCGGCGCAGTTCCGCGTCGATGTGGTCCATAAGGTCCGCCCTCACCATCGAAACCTCGTCGATAATGATAAGCTCGAGACGGCGGATGAGGTCGAGTTTAGCCTTCCTGATGAAATACTGCGACTGCGGCGCCACAACCCCCGGAACGTATGCCCCGAGCCCGAACTGGAAAAAGGAGTGGATTGTCATCGCTCCTGCGTTCACAGCGGCGACACCCGTCGGGGCTAGGACAATGTGGCGTTTGCGCGTGTGGCGCACGACATCCTTTAGAAATGTGGTCTTTCCCGTGCCTGCCTTTCCCGTGAGGAAGAGGCTGTGGGCGGTTTTCTCGACTATGTATCTTGCGAGGCTGATTTCTGGGTTCTGCGGCGTGTTTTCCATCCTGTAAGGTTGTGTTTTCCAATGATTTCGGGAGGAAGCTCTGAACTTGTTCCCCCTCTTTTTGCGGCCTTTTTCCGGGCGGAGCGGGCCAAAGCGGAGACAAATTTAACGAAAATAGCGGATGAAATCAAAAATTGTTTTTAACTTTGCGGCTCGGTTATGGAAAAAGTGTTTTACATATCTTTCCCGATGGGGTCTGTCCGACTTTAGGAGGCGTAGAAACCTCCCAAATTTCGGAAAATTCGTTGCAGCTCCCGTCTCGGCCCCGTTAATTTCTGTTGCAGGAAAGGGCGCTCAAGGACTGAAAATCACGCAGATTTAGACAGAATTTTCGCTCAATAATTGCAATTGACAATCTCGGTTTGTCTTGCCATTTGGGCTTGTATTGTATAAACGCGTAAGCCGTGAAGGGATATTTAAGCGTGGATATCGAATGAATGAGTGAAGATTGCATCGAGAGGATATGATGACAAGATATTAGTGGTTATATATCGAGAGAATATGATGACAAGATATTAGTGGTTATATAAATGGATATAAAAGTAATGGTGGCAGGCTCCGAACACCTGAAATACGCGGAGGCAATTTGCCGGGAAATCTATGTTTCGTCGCTCGAAAGGAAAACGGGCATCGCGAACAGGACTCCTGAGTACATTAAAGAAAAAATGCTTGCGGGCAAGGCTGTGATAGCGCTTGCTTTTCCGGAGGCCGTTGAGAGTGGCGCTTCCGAGAACGCTTCTGCAGGTGCTTCCGAGAACGCCTCAGCACAGGCTCCGGAGACTGCCCAGCCGCAGTTTGCCGGCTTCTCCTACATCGAGTCCTGGGGCGGAAAGAGCTTTGTCGCCACTTCCGGCCTCATCGTCGCCCACGCCTTCAGGGGAATGGGCATAGCGAAGAAAATCAAGGAGCAGACCTTCCTGCTTTCCCGTCGGCTCTTCCCGGATGCGAAGATTTTCTCAATCACCACGGGTGCGGCCGTTATGAAAATGAACTACGAGTTCGGGTTCCGTCCGGTGCCGTTCAGCGAGCTCACCGACGACCCTGAGTTCTGGAAGGGCTGCGAGGGCTGCCGCCATTTCGACATCCTCAAGAGCCACGACTACAAGATGTGCATCTGCACCGGCCTCCTCTACGACCCGAAGGAACATCTGGAGATTCACCACCCCGATGATCAAGAGTAAAACTACCAGTGACAGGCATAAGAGATATTTATAGATTAAGCGGGGCGATTTAGATGGTGATTCTTGCAAATGGCGCTAAAGCGCCGTGCGGAGTTTGTGAAGGGTGGGAATGTGAGATAGGACAAATGGAGCACCACTTCCCCTACAGAGGGGACGGGAGGGGTGTATAAATAAAATGTGCGTGGGACGGGTGAGGGGAGAGAATAGTTTAGAAAGAGATAAGGTAAATAAAAGCTAAAATATGGCAAAGAAAGTCGTAGTCGCGTTTAGCGGCGGATTGGATACATCCTACACAGTGATGTATCTTGCAAAGGAAAAAGGTTATGAAGTTTATGCGGCCTGCGCAAACACCGGCGGATTCAGCCCGGAACAGCTTCGCACCAACGAGGAAAATGCCTATAAACTCGGGGCCAAAAGCTATGTAACTCTCGATGTGACAAAGGAATACTACGAGAAGAGCCTCAAATATATGGTCTATGGAAACGTCCTCCGCAACGGCACCTACCCGATTTCCGTGTCTTCCGAGAGGATATTCCAGGGAATCGCCATCGCCCGCTACGCAAAGCAGATAGGGGCCCAGGCCATCGCTCACGGCTCCACCGGCGCCGGAAACGACCAGGTCCGCTTCGATATGACCTTCCTCGTTATGTGCCCGGATATGGAAATCATAACCCTCACCCGTGACGGCAACCTTTCCCGCAAGGAGGAGGTGGACTACCTGAACGCCAACGGATTTTTCGCCGATTTCACCAAGCTGAAGTATTCATATAATGTAGGAATCTGGGGCACATCCATCTGCGGAGGCGAAATCCTCGACTCCACCCAGGGCCTTCCCGAGAACGCCTACCTCAAGCAGGTGTCAAAGCAGGGAACCGAGATACTGAGCCTCGGCTTCACCGAGGGTGAACTCTGCTCTGTGAACGGCAAAAATTACGACGACAAAATCGCTGCAATTCAGGCAGTTGAGGCCATCGGAGCGGCCTACGGAGTTGGACGCGATATGCACGTGGGGGACACAATCATCGGCATCAAGGGCCGCGTGGGCTTCGAGGCTGCGGCTCCGATGCTCATAATCGGCGCGCACAAATTCCTGGAGAAATTCACCCTGTCCAAGTGGCAGCAGTACTGGAAGGACCAGGTCGCGAATTGGTACGGTATGTTCCTGCACGAGAGCCAGTACCTTGAGCCTGTGATGAGGGACATTGAGGCAATGCTCGAGAGCAGCCAGCGCAATGTCACCGGCACTGTCACACTCGAACTCCGCCCGTACGGATTCTCAACCGTCGGAGTGGATTCGGAGAACGACCTTCTCAAGTCCAAGCTCGGCGAATATGGCGAGAGCCAGAAGGGCTGGACCGGCGAGGATGCAAAGGGATTCATAAAAATCCTCTCAACGCCGCTTCGGGTGTATTACGGCGCTCATCCGGACGAAGAGAATTTGTAGAGCAAACCGACTAAAAAAGCGCATTGCTGCGTTGTGTTCCTTGGTGAAATCCTCACAACCGACAGGTTGCTCCGGTTTCCCCTTCGTCGCGAGCCTTGCACTGCATCTTTTTTAGTCTAGTTTGCTTTATGTTACTTTTAGTTAAGAGTTAGTTAAGAGTTAGTTAAGAGTTAGTTAAGAGTTAGTTAAGA
>CAVAMP010000045.1:0-17450 GCA_963589825.1 Flexilinea sp.
GCGGCTGACGTGGCTGTATTCCCTGTTGCTGAGGCTCTCCTCCACGCTCTTGTGGAACGGAGCGTAGAAATTGCCGATGACCTCGTTCCATTTGAGCTTGCCCTCGGCGATGCCGTCGAACTCGTTTTCCACATTCGCCGTGAAATTGTAGTCGAGGATGTCGCTGAAATTCTTCACAAGGAAGTCGGTCACTATGAGGCCTATCTCCTGCGGAAGAAGCTTTCCTTTTTCCGCTCCGACGGTCTCGGTGCGTTCGAACGCCTGAATGACTCCGTCCATCATCTTGAGGTCGGTAACCTTCACGCTCTCTCCCTCCTTGTCGCCGCGCGCAACATAGCCGCGGGCCTTGGTGAGGGTGGTGATAGTCGGCGCGTAGGTGGACGGGCGGCCGATTCCGAGCTCTTCGAGCCTCTTCACGAGGGTGGCCTCGGAGTAGCGCGGAGGAGCGGCGGTGAAGCGGCTGGATGCGGTCATCTCAATCTGCTGCATCTTGTCCCCCATGTTGACTGACGGGAGAAGCGCAGTTTCTTCGTCCTGAGGGGCCTCGTCGTCGCGGCCCTCCATATAGAGGCGGAGAAATCCGTCGAAAAGAATTTCGGTGGCTTGCGCCGTGAACCCTTCGGCGACCTTCGGGGAGGTGAGCTTCACGTCGGTCTTGAGAAGTTTCGCATCTGCCATCTGGGAGGCCACTGTCCTCTTCCAGATGAGCTCGTAGAGGCGTTTTTCCTGCGGGGTGCCCTCGATGGACGTGCGGTCTATGAAGGTAGGGCGGATGGCTTCGTGGGCCTCCTGGGCGCCTTTTGACTTGGTCTTGTAATTTCTCGTTTTGGAGTACTGTTCGCCGAAATTCTCGCAGATGAACTTGCGGGAGGCGTTAAGCGCAAGGCTCGAAAGGTTGGTGGAGTCGGTACGCATATAGGTGATGATACCGCTTTCGTAGAGCCTCTGGGCGATGGTCATAGTCTGGCTCACTGAAAGATGGAGCTTGCGGGAAGCCTCCTGCTGGAGAGTTGAGGTGGTGAAAGGGGCCGCAGGGGTGCGTGTACCCTCTTTTTTCTCAATTCCGCTCACAGCGAACTGCGCTCCTATGCAGCGGTGGAGAAAATCCCTCGCCTCGGCCTCCGAGCTGAATTTCTTGTCGGCCACAGCCTTGAGCACAACTCCCAGCCCCGTGTTCTCCGGGTGGAAAAGTGCGTCAACCCTGTAGAACTGCTCCCTCTTGAACGCCTGAATTTCCCTCTCGCGGTCCACGATAAGACGCAGAGCCACAGACTGAACGCGGCCTGCGGAGAGCTTGGGCTGCACCTTTCTCCAAAGCACCGGGGAAAGCTCGAATCCCACAAGGCGGTCAAGCACCCTGCGTGCCTGCTGGGCGTCCACAAGGTCCATATCAATCTCGCGGGGGTTCTCCACAGCCTCCAGAATGGCGTCCTTTGTAATCTCGTGGAATGTAATCCTCTTCGTGTTCTCCTTGCTCAGCCCCAGGGTCTCGAAAAGATGCCAGGAAATTGCCTCTCCCTCGCGGTCCTCATCGGATGCGAGCCAGACAGTCTGCGCGTCCTTGGAGAGTTTCTTCAGTTCGCTGACAATTTTCTTTTTTGCCGCCGGGACGACATATTCGGGCTTGAATCCGTCCTTCACATCGATGCTCAATTCCTTGTCGTGCAGGTCCCTGATGTGTCCTTCGCTGGATTTGACGATGTAGTCTTTACCGAGGTAGCCCTGGATTTTCACCGCTTTGGTCGGGGACTCGACAATTACAAGATTTGTAGCCATATTATGTTCCTATTTTATTACTATGTATGTGTGCACAAACGCCTTATTTAAGCGCTTCCTTGGGGAGGCGGGAAATTTGCGGCTGCAAAGTAACGGAGATTTAGGGCAATAATCCAAATTTATTGTCTAATTTTGCACTTTTGCGGCGAAAAACTTCCCGCTCCCCCTGTGGGTACCAAGTTTTGAGCCAATTTTGCGTGTATAGAGAAAAATAATTCGATATGACTGATAATACCAAGAAAAAGATAATCAAGTGGTTCTGGATCATTTTCCTTTGCCCGATAGCCCTCGTTGCGCTTCTCCTTCTTCTCGTGTGGGCCTTTGCCGACATCCCTTCGTTCGAGGAACTGGAGCGGCCGGACAGCAAGCTGGCGACCCAGATAATCGCCTCCAACGGGGATATTCTCAACACCATCCACGACGAAAACCGTCTCTTCGTCAGCTACGACGAGCTTTCGCCCTACCTCGTGCAGGCGGCCATCGCGACTGAGGACTCCCGTTTCTACAGCCACTCCGGCATAGACTTTATGAGCCTGGGGCGTGTCTTTTTCAAAACCCTCCTCGCACACGACTCGAGCCAGGGAGGCGGCAGCACCATCACCCAGCAGCTCGCGAAGACCCTCTATCCGCGTACGGACACATCCAGCAAAGTGCCAGGGTGGTCGAAGGTCAAGATGGTCTGGACCAAGATGAAGGAGTGGATT
Organism: Flexilinea sp.; assembly: GCA_963589825.1. Lineage (GTDB taxonomy): Bacteria > Bacteroidota > Bacteroidia > Bacteroidales > UBA932 > Cryptobacteroides. The sequence continues at coordinate 2,481 of CAVAMP010000045.1, forward strand.
ACCGCAGTGAAACTCGAGCGCAACTACACCAAGGACGAGATTCTGGATATGTATATGAACGCGATTTTCTTCGGCAGCAACGCCTACGGAGTGAAGGCCGCGTCCCAGACTTTCTTCGCCAAGAATCCGTCCGAACTCACAATCGAGGAGAGCGCGACCCTCGTGGGAATGGTCAACAAACCTACCCGCTACAACCCCGTTCTCAACCCCGACAAGTCCCTGGTGCGCAGGAACTTCGTAATATCCCAGATGGAGAAAGCGGGCTACATTTCCGCCGCCGAGAGGGATTCCCTGCAGCAGATCCCGATCAATGTCTCCTCCCATCAGGTGATGGATCACAACTCCGGCCTGGGCCCGTATTTCAAGGATATGCTCATCCGCACGATGAAGGCTCAGAAGCCTAAGCGCAGCAGCTACTATTTCGCCGAGGACTACTCCGCCGACTCCCTCCGCTGGGAAACCGACGGGCTCTACGGCTGGCTGGAGAAAAACCGCAAGGCGGACGGCAGCAAGTACGACCTCTACAGGGACGGTCTGCGCATCTACTCCACCATCGACCGCTCGATGCAGAAATATGCCGAGGAGGCCGTTGCGGAGCATCTCGGGAAGGACCTTCAGCCGTCGTTCTTCAGGGAACTCAGGTACAAGAAGAACGCTCCGTTCGCTTCCGATGTGGATGCCGCGACCCGCGAGCAGCTGATGAAGCAGGCCCGCAAGTGGAGCGACCGCTACCGGATGATGAAAAAGGAGGGGGCCTCAGAGTCCGACATTATGAAGAGTTTCGGCGAGAAGACCAAGATGAGAGTGTTCTCCTGGAAGGGGAAGGGATATATCGACACCCTTATGACCCCGGACGACTCCATAAAGTATTATAAGTCATTCCTCCGCGCGGCCTTTGTCGCAGTGGAGCCGAACACGGGCTTTGTTAAGGCCTATGTCGGAGGACCGAACTACCGCTATTTCAAATACGACAACGCCCGTCAGGGCAAGCGGCAGGTGGGTTCGACCATCAAGCCGTTCCTCTACTCGCTCGCGATGCAGGACGGGCTCACCCCGTGCACGGAGGTGGTGAATGTGCCTCAGACCTTTGTGGTGGGGGACGACACATGGACCCCTCGAAGCACCGACAAGGACGAGTGGATAGGGCTCACGGTGACCCTGAAATGGGGACTTACCAAGAGTTCGAACAACATCTCGGCCTACCTTATGAAACAGTACGGCCCGCACGCTATGGCCGAAATGATGAAGAAAATGGGAATAAACGGCCACATCGACGAGGTGGAGTCGCTCTGCGTCGGTTCGACCGACCAGATGCCGTACGATATGATTGCGGCCTACAACACCTTCCCGTCAAAGGGTATGGCTATCACGCCGCTGTTCGTCACCCGCATCGAGGACAACTCCGGCAACACCCTTTCCGAGTTCTCGAACCACAAGAGGGTGGCCGTGAGCGAATACACCGCCTACGAGATGGTGGATATGATGCGCAGCGTCGTGGACCACGGAACGGGCATCAGGCTCAGGGCCAAGTACGGGCTCAAGGGTGAGATTGCCGGCAAGACCGGAACTACGAACGACAACTCCGACGGCTGGTTCATCGGCTACACTCCTTCCATCACGGCGGGAGTTTGGGTCGGCGGAGAGGACCGTCAGATTCACTTCAACTCCACGGCTTTGGGAGGCGGCTCGAATATGGCGCTGCCGATCTGGGGTCTGTTTATGAAAAAGGTGCTGAAGGACGGCACGCTCGGAGTGAGCGAGGACGACCACTTTACGGCGCCTTCGGGAGTCAGTATGAACATCGGCTGCGACGCCCTTGCGACGAAGGCCCCCGGGGAGAAGAAGCCTGCGGAGACTGTGCCCGAAGAGAACTACTACTTTGAGTAAAGATTGCTTAAAAAGCGCATTGCTGCGTTGAATTATAAGGAATAAATATATATGAAAAATTACAGGAACATCGCTGTCGTCTATGGCAGCGATTCGTCAGAATGGGAAATTGCAGTAAGAAGCGGCCGGTTTACCGCCTCTCAGATTGACTCTACACGATACGACGTTTACGAAATATTCGCCCGCTTCGGAAAGTGGAATGTTGTGGCCAGGAGGCCTCTTGGGGGGGAGAGAACCGAGTTCCCTGAGGGAGCGCAGCCCGAGATTGACAAGACCGACTTCTCGGCCCTCATCAATGGGAAAAAGGTGAACTTTGACTACGCCTACATAATGCAGCACGGCATCCCGGGGGAAAGCGGCCAGATGCAGGGCTATTTCGAGATGCTCTCCATCCCGTTCAGCTCCTGCAGCAGCTTCGTTTCAGCCCTCACCTTCGACAAGTTCTCCTGCAAGAACTACCTCAAGGACGTGGATTTCGTAAAGTGCGCAAAAGACATTTTCATCCGCAAGGGCGAGTCTCTTGAAGGCCTCGCGGAGAAGGCCGCCAAAAAGCTCGGGCTTCCGATGTTCGTGAAGCCGACCGACGGCGGGTCAAGTTTCGGCGTTACGAAGGTCAAGAAAATCGAGGACTTTGACGCGGCAGTGAAGTTTGCTTTCGAAGACAGCGATATGGTTCTCGCCGAGGAAGCCATCGTCGGCAGGGAAATCACCTGCGCGGTCTATCGCGACGCCTCCTCTGAAAAGGCCCTTCCGGTAATTGAAATCAGGACAAGTCACGAGTATTTCGACTACGACGCCAAATACAACGGTTTCAGCGAGGAAATCTGCCCGGCGCCGCTAGAGCCCGAGACCACGGCCCTCGTCCAGGAAACTTCAAAGAAAATCTACGCCCACCTCGGCTGCTCTGGGGTAGTGAGGGTGGACTACATCCTCTCGGAAAAAGGCCTCTATGTTCTCGAACTCAACACCATCCCGGGAATGACCGAAGCCTCCCTCGTCCCGAAAATGGTCCGCACCGCCGGCCTCAGAATGACCGACTTTCTCAACACCATAATCGACAATTCCGCCGTCCGCAGCACCGGAAAATGATGCCTGACTACGACTTATGTGGTTGAAAGATTTATTTGATGCCGGGCGCAGGTGCATCGGGGGGGAATACCCTTCGGCGGGGGAGCGGGATGCTCTTCTGGATGTGCTGTGCACTGATGTGCTTCATCTTCAGCCATACGCGCGGCTTATTGACCCTTTTCTTGAAATTCCGGACGCTGATTGCGTCGCTTTTATGAGCTGCGCGCGGAGGCTTTCTGTGGGGGAGCCGCTTCAATATATTACCGGATGGGCGGAGTTTTACGGGCGTAGGTTTAATGTGGGACCTGCCGTGCTGATTCCACGGCCCGAGACTGAGGAACTTTGCCGGATGGTGATTGAGGACTTCGGTGGAGGGACTTCGCTGGGAGAGGCATCGAAAGGCAGTCCCGCTGTCTCAGGGCAGGAGGCCGCGTCGCGGCGGAGGATTCTGGATCTTTGCACGGGCTCGGGCTGCATTGCCTGGACTCTGGCGCTGGAGATCCCGGGGGCTGAAGTCTGGGGCGTGGACATCTCCGGGGAAGCGCTGAAAGTCGCAGCCGGGCAGCCGTTCGGAGCTTCGGATAAGGCTGGGGCGCGCCAAGAAGGGAATCCATCCTCTCCGCATTTCGTGAAATATGATGTCCTTCAGGGTCCGGAGCTTTTCGCTGCAGACTTCCTGGAGGATGCTGCATCTAAAAGCCTCCCCTCAGGTTCACCTGCTGGCGCAGGCTTGAACTTTTCTGCGGGCGGCTTTGACGCTATAGTCTCCAACCCTCCGTATGTCCGCGAAAGCGAGCGGCCGCTTATGCGCCGCAATGTACTTGAGCACGAGCCGGACCTCGCGCTTTTTGTCCCGGACTCCGACCCGTTGAGGTTCTACCGTGCGGTGCGCAGCTGGGCCGACGCGCTTCTCATTCCGGGCGGCAGGGTTTATCTGGAGCAGAACGAGGCGCTTCCCGAGGAGACCGCCGAGATTTTCTCGGGCTACTCCGCCCTCCGCACTGCGAATGACCTATTTCGCAAGCCGCGCTTTACCGTGGCGCAGAGGTAGCCTTCGGAGTTGCTACCCTGAATTGCCGGCAGCGGCGCGAAAGTGACGGAATTTTCTGTTGTTTTAGCTGTTAGAGGCTGATTTTATACTAAAACAACAACTAAAACAACAAAATCTACAACCCCGAAGAGTTCTTAAAAGGCGAGATTTGCACTCGAAAACTATTCATAATAGCTTTGTGGCGTTCTCCTATATGTGCAAATCCAATCTTCAAAAGACGCCGCAAGAAAAAGAGAGCGACAGGTTCGACCGGTCGCTCTCTTTTTTTCCTTGCCGGGAAAGCAGTCGCTCTTTTTAACCGGCGGGTAAAGAGGTCGAATTAAAATATAAGTATTATATTTGTCGGAGAAAAAAGTCGCTGATGCGATATAAATAAGTAAGTTATATACTCGCGAATCTTAGGTTATGAAAGTACTTATTCTTTCCTGCTCCACCGGCGAGGGACACAACTCCGCCGCAAGAGCTTACCTTGAATATCTTCAGTCACAGGGAATTGAGGCTGAGGTACAGGACACTATGGGCCTTGTGAGCACTTCCGCCAAGGAGCGGACCTCCGAGATTTACCTATTTTCCACCCGCACGAAACTTTTCGGAATGGTCTATAAGGCCGGGGCTGCGGTGAGCGACTCGATGGAGAGCTCCAAGTCGCCGGTCTATTACGCAAATAAACTCTACTGCGACCGCCTGCACGACTACATCGAAGCCAACGGCTTTGACACTGTGGTCTGCGTGCACATCTTCCCCGCGGAGGCTGTGACCGCGCTCAAGCGCAAGGGAAAACTCACCGCCAAGTCTGTCTTCATTATGACCGACTACACCTGCATCCCGTTTATGAAGGACACGGAGCTGGACTATTATATAGTGCCTCACGAGCACCTTATTGAGGAATGCGTGAAAAAGGGTCTTCCGAGAGAGAAGCTCCGTCCGTTCGGGATTCCGGTCCGCGCCGTTTTCCACTGTGCTGCGGCCGACAAGATGGAAGCCCGCGGGCAGTGCATCCTTGAATACGGGTATATGGACACGGCTAAAAAGTGGTTCCTCCTTATGTCCGGGAGTATGGGCTTCGGACACATCCAGGACAGCGTCAGAGCCATCCTGCACCAGTGCGGGAGCGATGTCGAGGTGATTCTCGTCTGCGGAAACAACACCGAACTCAGGGAAAAACTACAGAAAAATTTCCGTCACGACACCAATGTCGTCGTTCTCGGGTTCACCGACAAGGTGCCGCTCCTTATGGACGCCTGCGACGTGATTTTTACCAAACCTGGCGGACTTTCCAGCACAGAGGCCGCCGCAAAGCATATTCCGATCATCCACACGGCGCCGATTCCGGGCTGCGAGACCTGCAACGCCCTGTTTTTCCACTATCACGACCTCTCCTACGCCACAACGAACGTCACCGAGCAGGTTCGCCGCGCAGTTGTTCTTGCCTCCGAGGGCCCCGAACGCGAAAAGATGATAGCCCACCAAAAAGAAAACATCAATCCTAACACCTGCCGCGACATCACTTCGTTGCTATATTAAGAACGAGGAATAGAATTAAAAACGAAGAAAAATAGAGTAAACTACAATAACGTATCGCGTAAAAAATTGAATAAGAAGATGGGATGCAAGGCTTGCGACGCGCCCCAAACCGCAGCAACCTGTTGGTTGTGAGGATTTGGGGAAGGAGTATAACGCAGCAGACCGCTTATTATTCAATTTTTTTTGCTAACTTTGCAGCCGGATTTGTACATATAGGAGTTTTTTCTCTGTTAGAAAATTCTCTTAATTAGTTGATTGTTAAGTGTTTGGTTAGGGCTCAGCAGGCTCAGGCCCCACTTTGTGACCATATTTTGAGGATAATGAAACATTTTCGGTTGATCCTTGTTTTGGGATTGGTTTTCTCACTTTTCTCGTGTCAGAAAGACGCGGGAGAGTCTCTCGTTCGGAGCACCTCCCACACCGTGGGATTCCGTCTCGGAGAGGCTGTCACCAAGACTTCCCTCAACTCAGACGGGCTCTCCACCAGCTGGACACTGGGCGACAAAATCGCCGTCTGGGCAAAGGACGCCTCCGATGTCCTCGCTCTCAACGCGCAGGTTTTCAGCAACATCCGCACAATAAACGACAAGAACGTCAAGGAGTCGATTTTCACTTCCGCTCTCTCCTCCGCGATGCCGTCGGGCGACTACACCTACTACGCCGCCTATCCGGTTCCTGAAAGCACGGACGGTACAAATGTCGTTTTCACCATCCCGTCCACCCAGGACGGCAAAGTTTCCGGCGGAGCCGACATCCTTCTTGCAACCCCGGTTTCTGCCCCCGCGCTTGAAGAGGCCGCGACCATTGCGGATTTCACCTCGCTTGGAATGAAAATGACCCATCTTCTCCACCAGTTCCGTTTCTATGTGCCTGACGGTGAAGACAAACTCGGCGGAGAGCAGATCGAGAGGATAGTCCTCACGTTCTCCCGCCCGGTTGCAGGCAAGGTCACTGCGGACTACGCCTCTCCGGATGCCGACGCCACCCTTTCCGATGGAGTTTCTACCCTTACGCTCAAACTCTCCGAAGGCCTTCTCCCGTCAACATCCGATGAAAAGAAATATGCAGCCGTCTCACTCTTCCCGTTCACAGCGTCGGAGGGCGAGACTTTCAGCATAAAGGCCTATTCAACCTCCAAGATCTGCACCGCAGACCCCGTTGACCTCCAGGTCCGCACCTTCGAAAAAGGGCATTCCACGCCCGTGAAACTCCTTTTTACCGAGGTCCGCGACTTCCCGCGCATCCGTTTCACCGTTTCCGCGAACAACCTCGGGGAGAATGCCAACACCATCACTCTCACGGCGCCATCAGGCTGCTCCTGGGGCACTACCGGTTCGAATGTCTATACATATAACCCCGGATATGAGATTACCTCGGGCGAGACTTTCACCATCGACTTTGAGGATGAGTCCCTCTACAGGGCTTTCAGCGGACAGAGCATAACCGTCACCTTCGACTCCGAGCACGTGACCGCCACCCAGACCGTCACGATGCCGGATATGACTTCGGGCTACTCCGCCTCCATCTCCGCCTCCATCCCATACCTCCTCTATGAGGACTTCTCCACTGTAGGGGACATAAGTTCTCACGACGCATACTCCAGCGGAATCAACGCCGGAGCGAAGGACGCAGTTTCATTCCTCAACGGCTGGAGTGGAGCACGCTTGGGAGCAGAGGCCGGACACAGCATAAGGATTGCCTGCCGCAGGGAAACTTCTTCCGACTACGACGCCCGCGTGGATTCGGCTCCTATCATAGCCCTGAAAAAATCCGCAAACATCACGGTTTCCTACGATTACGGCGCGAACAACAAGTACAGCACCCTCATAACCTCCGGAAACACCGGTCAGAACATCCTTGTGGGCTATGTGACAAGCACCACCGCCTACGCAAGCAACAAGACCGACGGAACATTCACTGACGATAACAAGTTCTATATAAAGGAATACACGGGAACCTACACCAACCTCCCGAACCACAACGAGCACACGATATATTCCGTTCCTACGGGCACCGTGCGAATCAGCTGGAGGGCCGAGGTAGAGCACCTTGCCGGAACGAACAACTGCACCTGCTGGTTCTATATAGACAACGTGAAAGTACAGATTGCGAAATAGAAATAAATAAAATAAACCAAAAGCTATTATGAAGTTTTACAGATTCTTGGGCATCGCTGCCGTCGCTCTACTTGCGACCCTCTCCTGCACAAAGAGGATTGGCGGCATTTCGGGCGGGGAAGGCACAGCCTCCTTCAGCCTCGGAGAATGCGCCCCCGTTGCGGACATCGCCACAAAAAGCAATGTCTCAGACTACACCGCTCTCCCTTCTGCGGGAGCATTCACCATCACTGTGAAAAACAGCGATGAGACCACTGTCTATTCCGGACTCATTTCGGACTGGGACACTGCGACCAAACTCACCTCGGGGAACTACACCGTTTCCGCCACCTACGGAGCTGAAGGCACCGAGGGCTTCGACAAGCCTTATTTCACGGGAAAGACCTCTTTCGTTGTGAACGGAGGCTCCGAGACTCAGGTTTCAATCCCTGTCGCTCTGGGAAATTCCATCGTGAAGATTTCCTGCACTGAGGCCTTTGCGAACTACTTCACCACCCGTTCCTTCAAGGTAACGACCGGCAACGGCGCCGAGATTGACTTCCCCTCAACCGAGACTCGCGGCGCATTCATTGACGCCTACAAGTTCACTGTGAGCGGATCTCTCACCACTCAGGGAGGCACGGCGAAGACTTTCTCCAAGACCTACGACACAGTGGATCCTAAGACCTGCTACACCGTTTCCTTTGATGTTGAGACCATCGGAGGCAACACGATTTCCATCTCTTTCAACGATGAGACCACCTCAGTGGCTCTCACCGAAGTTGAACTTAACGACTAAGGAGGAAAGACACAATGAAAAAGAATATATTTATCATCGCTCTCATAGCATTCGTTTCTCTTTTCTCCTCCTGCAGAAAAGAGATCGCAACGACTCCGGACGCTTTCGGATTCCTTTCATTCGACGGAACCATCAGCGTTGACGATGCAGTGGAGACAAAATCCGCAACCGCCGCATCCGGAAACTACAGCATCTTCATCACCGACTCCGAGGGAAAGACGATTTCCACGACCTATTCTGAAATCAAGGCCAAGGACAACAAACTCTCCCTTTCCGCCGGAACCTACACCCTTGAGGCCCGCTCTACAGCCGAGGCAGTGCCTTATTCAGCAAAGGAGCAGCCGGTTTACGGAACGACCAAGGATTTCACAATCACTGCAGGCGAGACCACCGCTGTGGGCTCCCTCACCTGCACCCTTCTGCAGTGCAAGGCGACCGTAAGCTACAGCGACGAGTTCCTTGCGATGGTGACCGGAAACGGCACCACCACAGTCACCGTGACTGCCGGCTATCCTCAGACATTTGACCTCACCTACGCTTCAGGGGCCACATCCTACGACCAGACTGCAGCATACTTCGCTGTGAACAACGGCACGAGCACCTCGATGGAAGTCGTGTTCAAGGGACTCATCGACGGCAAGAGCCAGAAGATGACAAAGACCTTCACCGGCATCCAGCCAAAGCAGTGGAGACAGATCAAGTTCATAAAGAAGACCCTTTCCGAGGGCAACGCCTCATTCGACATCGTGATTGACGACCTCGTGGATGACGCCGCTCTCAACAACGCCGTCACCGACACCGACGAGACCATTCTCGGAGATGACCCGGACGCTCCTAAGGGCGACGGCGGAATCATTCTCGCACTCGACCACGATGCCGGATGCGACGCCGAGTTCACTGACCTTGAGAACCTTCTTATCCCGCCTGTTGCGACAAGGGACATCTGCCTCAAGCTCAAGTGTGAGGTGCCTAACGGAGTGAAGAAGTTCACCGTGAACATCGCTTCCACTTCCTCAAACTTCATTACTGCGGTTCAGGCGGCAGACGCAGAGAACCTCGACCTCATCAATCCTACCGAGGACAATATGATCATCTTCAGCGTCGTTCCGTTCCCTTACGGATCGGATCTCGCCGGAAAGACTTCGATTGACTTCGACCTCAGCGCGGCTCAGGACGCAATCCTGCCATACCAGGGCAAGCACACCTTCACGATGAACATCACCGACACGAAGGGCTGCAAGAAGTCAATTCCTGTTGTTATGGTTGTAGAATAAGGGAGGAAGTGAATATGAAAAAGATACTTTACATCGCTGCCGCAGTTGCGGCCCTCTCCCTTTCCGCTTCCTGCTCAAAGGAAATCGCAGGAACTGCAGCTTCAGAAGGGGAAGGATCCATCTCTCTCGGGGTGAGCCTGCCGCAGACCAAGGCGGCAATGACTTCCGACGAGCTTCTTTGTGGAGCCTCAGTCAAAATCTATATGGGCGACTTCAGCGGACTTGTGCGTGAGTACAAGTACAGCGAGGCACCTGAAAAAATCTACCTTGCCGCAAACGAATACCGCGTGGACGTTGAGGCCGGCGAAGCTGCCAAAACCTCTCCTGCTGCCGCATCCTGGGAGCAGAAAAGCTACAAGGGCTCTACCGCCTTCACGGTCGTTGCAGGTCAGAGCCAGAGCGTTCAGGTGGAGGCAAAGGTCGTGAACGCAATCTCCAAGGTAAGTTTCGACGCCACAGTTGCAGAGAACTTCTCCGAGGGCTACACCTTCACAATCGGCCTTTCCGAAGACTCCGCTTCCCAGCTTGTCTATGACTCATCCAAGAGCGGTTCCGAAGGCTATTTCATCATCTCGGGCCTTGACGAGCCAGAGTTTTGCTGGACCTTCTCCGGCACACTCTCCAAGGACGGCTCCGCGTTCACAAAGAGCGGGGTAATCAGCGGCCTTGAGAGCGGAAAAGTCTATCCTGTGAACGTGAAATACACAATCAAGGACGGTACACTCGGCTTCGACCTCTATGTCGACTACTCTACCGACATCGTTGACGACACCATAATCTTCGAGCCTGTCTCAACCGGCCTTTCTTCTTCAAGCATCTATGAAATCTGGTCGCACTTCGCTACGGTTCACGCCGATGTTGACGAGACCGAATACAGCGACCCTACCGCCATCAAGTTCGCCTACAAGGCTGCGGGCGACTCCGACTGGAAAACAGAGGACGCCGTGCGCTCCTCAGAGGGCGTTTACGATGCCTGCATCGAGGGCCTGAGCGGTTCGACAGAGTATGAATACAAACTTGTCATCGCAGGCGAAGACCAGGGCGAAAGCAAGACTTTCACCACCACCGCAGACTCCAATGTTCCGAACGCAAGCTTCGAGTATGTGAGCCTTGTCTCAGGCGCAAGCTACTACAAGTGGTACGACCCGAGTTGCTCCGTCGAGGACTGCCAGACGATGTTCTGGGGCTCCGGAAACGGCGAGGGCAGCGAAGGCGTGGACGGTTCCGCAAGTATGGGATATGTAATCACCGCGCCTTCCGACGACGCCATGGACGGCAGCAGGTCCGTCTGCGCGCAGTCAACTTGGGCTGTCGTGAAGTTCGCTGCCGGAAACATCTTCACCGGTAACTTCGCAGGCCTTGTGGGCACGAAAGGCGGAAAGGTCAATTTCGGCCGTCCGTGGACAACCCGTCCGACCGGCGTAAGGCTTTGGGTCAAGTACTCCGCTGGCGTAATCAACCGCTACAACGAGGTTCCTGACGGCGCGGATGTAACCAAGGATGTGACATACGACCGCGGAAACATCAAGATCGCCCTCGGAACCTGGGATTACAAGACCTACGGCGGCACAAAGTCCTCCCCTGTGCTTGTCAACACCACCGACAAGTCCACATTCGTTGACTACGGCACCGACGCGAGCACAATCGCCGACGGAGAGCTCATCCTCTTCGGAGACGGCTACCAGCAGATCAACGGCAAGGGTGTGAAGGGCACCAAGGAGACCGCGACTGTCACCGAGTGGCGTCAGGTCACGATTCCGTTCGCATACCACAACGAAACCACTTTCCCGACCCATATAATCATCTCCTGCGCAGCGTCAATGTACGGCGACTATTTCACCGGCTGCGACAGCGCAAAGCTCTATGTTGACGGAGTGGAACTCATTTACGACAAACTGTAAACGCATTGTTCAGGTCTTTTCCTGAACGCATATCCAGTTATGATAAAATTCAGGCTCATAGCCTTATCCCTTGCGGCATCTCTTCTGACCCTCGGAGCGTTCAGCGCCGGGGCTCAGAAGTATGACCGCGGATATGACACCTCTCACCAGAGCGTTTTCGCCCCCAAGGGGACGTTTATGGTCGGTGGCAACGCCCGTTTTTCCTACAATTCGATGAACAACTACAGTTTTCTTGTCATCGACGGGATAAACTACAGCGGCTACACCATTTCGGCGACTCCGACTTTCCTCTATATGCTCCGGGACAACATCGCCGTGGGGGCAAGCTTCTCCTACAGCAGGAGTCTGGTTGACCTTGAGAGCGCCAACCTGTCCGTGTCCGAGATAAATATGAGCGTGAAGGACTACAACCGCCTTTCGCAGAGGTTCGGCGGCGCGGTTGCGTTCCGTCCCTACATCCCGCTCGGCTCTTCGGGAAGGTTCTCGATGTTCGCCCAGGTGGAACTCGGCGGGTCGCTGGGAAAGGTGCGCAACACGGCTGAGGAAAACTCCGAGACGAAGGGAACCTACACCAGCCAGTACAAGCTCTATGTGGGTGTGAATCCGGGAGTTACGGCTCTGCTGACGAACCACATAGCCCTCGAACTCAGTGTCGGGGTGCTCGGCTTCAACTACGCCTGGACCGACCAGATTCACAATCAGGTCTCACGGGGTTCCAGCAGCAACAGCAGCGCAAGTTTTATGTTGAACCTCGCTTCAATAGCGGTGGGTCTTGCATATTATCTATAGGGGAGGGCTGCGATATGAAAAAAAGATTGTTTATGACTGCGCTCCTCTCCTTATTGGCGGCATTTTCCCTCGGAGCCTATTCTCCGGAGGAGACTGTAACCGCAGCGGCATCATCCGAAGCTCCGACCGGGGCACCTGCCGCTGAGGCCTCTTCTGAAGAGGCACCTGCCGCTCCCAAGGACAAAGAGAAGAAAAAGAAGCCGACTCTCGTTATGGGCAGACGTCTTTCAAAGGACACCACCAGGGTCAGCCACAGGAGCCTGAAATCCTATCTCATAATCCCGAAAAAGGACTGGCAGATAGGGATGTCGGCGGCCTATATGAATCTCTCTTCAGACAACAGCGAACTTCTCCTGCTTCTGGACAACACCAACACCTACCTCTCTCTGGCGCGGATTTCCATTAACGGAGCGTTTGCCTACGCGAACAACAACGCGGTGGGTCTTCGCATCCGCTACACCAACGGAAACTGCAACGTGGACGCCGCCACGCTCGACCTTCTGGGGAATTTCTCCTACTCTCTCGACGATGTGACGGCAAAGACCATTTCATACGGCGGCGCTGTTTTCAACCGCTCATACGTCGGACTTGACGACAGGGGACGCATCGGCGTTTTCCTTGACGCTTCGCTCGGCTACACCCGCTCCCGCACGGACATCGCGATGGGGAGCGCGACCTACACCGTCACCAACAAAGTGAGCCTTGCGCTGAGCCCTGGAGTGGTATATTTCCCGATGAACACGATTTCGGTGTTCGCATATCTGAGTCTTGCCGATGTCTCCTACAATAACTCCAAGGGTTATAAGGACGGAGCTTTCAGCGGCGAAAAGAATTATTTCCGCGCCCAGGCCCGCGTGGATCTTCTCGGCATCAATTTCGGCCTCACTGTACATCTGTAAATGAAACGTTTTTTCCTCATATCGCTTCTTCCGCTCCTTCTTTTCGCTTCCTGCGTCAAGAACGACATCCCCTATCCGGTTGTGACTCCGCACATTGTCTCGATGACGGTCGAGGGCGTGGGCGAGGTCGGTCAGGAGAGCATTTCGCAGACTGACAGGACCGTAACTCTGTCTCTTGGCGAAACGGTGGACCTGAAGAATGTGAAAATCACCGCCTGCAAGATTGATGTGGAGAATGTGCGGCTCTCGCAGGAAATCGTTGGTGTGCACGACCTTACGACTCCGCTGTCAGTGGTGCTCACAACATATCAGAACTACCCGTGGACCATCGCCGCGAGCCGTCCGATCGAGCGCTATTTTACCGTCAACGGACAGGTGGGCGCGACTTTCATCGACGAGGCGAACCGCCGTATGATTGCATACGTGCGCAAGACCGTCTCTCTTTCGGACATAACCATAACTTCCCTGAAGCTCGGCCCCAAGGGCATAAGCACTCTCAGTCCGTCAAAGGACGAGATGCACGACTTTTCCGAGGGCGGTTATGAGGTGGATGTGACTGTGGAATACCCGAGCGGCAACAAGGACACGGAGGAACCGTGGAAGCTCTTTGTGGAGCAGTCAGACAAGTCTGTGAGCGTCAAGAAGAAGAACGTATGGTCGAAGGAAGTGTATCTCACTGCGGAAGGAGTCGCCGGCGAAGTCAACGGCTTCAAATACAGGGAGAAAGGCAGCATAGGGGACTGGACGGAATTTCCGGAGTCGGCCCTCGTCTATGACGGCGGCCAGTTCACTGCGCACATCGAGGGCCTCACCGGAGGCACAACCTACGAGTTCTATGCCTTCACGGGCGAGGGCTCGGCAGCCGAGATGACTGAGGTGGACGAGTTCACCACCGACCCGGAGCGCCAGCTTCCGAACAACAGCTTCGAGAACTTCAGTCTCGTGAGCGGTGCGGACTACTACAAGTGGTTCAATCCGTCCTGCTCGGACCCGGAGTCTCAGGACATCTGGTGGGCCTGCGGCAACGGAGAGGGGAACGAGAGTGTGTCCGACGGCTACGGAAAGGGCGGAAAGAGCGTTGTGAAGGGCACAGGAAGCCTCGGCATCGTTCTGACCTATCCTGACGGCGACGACAAAATGGACGGCGACTGGTCCGTCAGGTGCATATCCAAGGATTTCGTGGGACTTCTTGCCTGCGGAAACCTCTTCACAGGCCGTTTCGCGGGTCTGGAAGGCACGACGGGCGGAGCGGTGAACTACGGCCGTCCGTGGACCACAAGGCCTCACAAGCTGCGCCTGTGGATGAAATACAATGCCGGAAAGCTGATGGACTCAAATCTGGACAAGGCTCCGACAGGAGAGAATGTGAAGGAGGGCGACGAGGACCGCTGCGAAATCGCGGTTTCAGTCGGAAACTGGGACTACAAGGTGATGAAGGGCGTGCCGGAGTCTCCTGTAAGGGTCAACACGTCAAAGGGAATCTACTACAACTCGAAGTCTCAGGGCATCATTGCCTTCGGCCACATCGTGAGCCACTCCACCGACGGCTGGCAGCAGATTGAGATTCCGCTGGAGTACCGCGATACGGAGACGGTTCCGTCCCACATAATCATCACCTGCGCCGCCAGCTACCTGGGCGACTACCTCATCGGCGGTCCGGGCTCAACCCTGTGGGTCGACAA
>CAVAMP010000046.1:0-16321 GCA_963589825.1 Flexilinea sp.
GAGGAGGCACCTGCAGAAGAGGCAGAAACCCCTGCAGCTGAATAATCCCCCGCTTTACTTGAAGTATAACAACTAAACATTTGGATAAAATGGAAATCAAAGCAGCTGACGTAATGAAATTGCGTCAAATGACCGGAGCAGGAATGATGGACTGCAAGAAGGCCCTCGTTGAGGCTGAAGGCGACTACAATCGCGCTCAGGAAATCATCCGCGAGAAAGGCAAGCTCGTTGCGGCAAAACGTGCCGACAGGGAGACCACCGAAGGCGCTGTAATCGCACGCGTAGCAGGTGACAAGGCCATCCTCGTATGCCTCGGTTGCGAGACCGACTTCGTTTCCAAGAACGCTGAGTTCCAGACGCTCGCAAACGCCATCGCTGATGCGGCAATCGCAGCTTTCCCTGCCGACAAGGACGCCCTTATGGCAACCAAGATCGCTGACGGACGCACAGTCGAGGCCGCTGTTACCGAGCAGACCGGAAAGACCGGTGAGAAGCACGTCGTTGCGTACTACTCAACCGTCAGCGCTCCGTTCATCGCTTCATACGTTCACCACAACGGCAAAGTCGCTTCCGTCGTAGGCTTCAGCAAGGCTGTTGACGCCGAGATTGCAAGGGGCATCGCCATCCAGGTCGCAACAATGAACCCTGTCTCTGTTTCAGAGAAGGACTGCCCTGCAGAGGTTGTTGCCAAGGAGGTTCAGGTGTACAAGGAGCAGATGAAGGAAGACCCTAAGATGGCAGGAAAGCCTGAGGCTATGCTCGAGCAGATTGCAAAGGGCAAGCTCGGCAAGTTCTTCAAGGAGAACACTCTTCTTGAGCAGGCCTACCAGATGGGTGACGGCAAGCAGCCGGTTAAGGAAGTGCTTGCAGCATCCGACAAAGAGGCTCAGGTTCTTACCTTCAAGAGATTCTCTCTTTCTGACTAATTGCAAAACTGCATAAATTGAAAAATCTCAATTCCTTCGGGAGTTGAGATTTTTTTTGTTTAGAGATTTCTTATTGCTACCTTTGAGGGAATTTGTTTTAATTGTAAAAGAAAAGCTATGGATCTTTGGCTTATTTGGATGCTTGCGGCGCTGCTGCTCTTCCTCGTAGAAATTTTCACTCCGGGCTTTGCGGCGGCCTGCCTTTCAATCGGCTGCCTTTTCAGCTGCGTTCTTAGCGCTGTGGCCCCCGACACCCTCAACTGGCAGATCGGCCTTTTTGTCGTAGGCTCTCTTCTCGCGTTCATTTTCGTGCGCCCGTTCGCTCTCAAGGTTCTTTCCCGCAGGGCCGAGCGCAAGGGCGGATATAAATCCAATATGGAAAGCCTCATCGGAAGGGAGGCAACGGTCATCGAGACCATCCCTGGCGAGGATGTGGGAAGAGTGAAGGTGGACGGCGACGAGTGGCAGGCGGTGCTCTCCCGCGAGGAGTCGCCCGAGCCGCGTGAGGATGTGCCTGTGGGCGCGAAAGTTACCATTGTCTCCTACGACAGCATAATCCTGACGGTGAAGCCCAAGAAATAGTAGTCCCTCGGGTTCCGTCCTGCAGGCCTTGCCGGGCGGGGCTTCATAATGTCCATAAACTAAATAACCTCAAATATGTCAGTTACAACTATCGTTTTGATTGTACTCGCGGCCATTGTCGTCGTTTACATCCTCAGGGGCATCAAAATCATCCCCCAGTCAGAAACCCGCGTGGTCGAGAGGCTCGGAAAATTCGACCGTGTGCTCAGTCCGGGCATCCAGATAATCTGGCCTATAATCGACAGGGCCAAGGTGGTGACTTCCCGCAAGGTCGTTTCCTCCGCTTTCGGAGGGGAGCCTATCGTGAAGATGACCTCTTCATCTGTAATTGACCTTCGCGAGCAGGTCTATGATTTCCCGAAACAGACGGTGATTACCAAGGATAATGTCAGCACCCAGATCAATGCGCTGCTGTATTTCCAGATTGTGGACCCCAAGAAGTCGGTCTATGAGATTGACAACCTCCCGAACGCAATCGAGAAACTCACCCAGACGACCCTCCGTAACGTAATCGGCGAGCTCGAACTCGACGAGACCCTCACCTCCCGCGACACCATCAACTCCAAGCTCCGCGTCGTTCTCGACGAGGCCACGAACAAGTGGGGAGTGAAGGTGAACCGCGTTGAGCTTCAGGATATTACGCCTCCGGATAGCGTGCGCGAATCAATGGAGATGCAGATGCAGGCCGAGCGAATGAGAAGGGCCGAAATCCTTCGCGCCGAGGGAGAGAAGAAGTCCGCAATCCTCAAGTCAGAGGGTGACAAGGCTTCCGAAATCAACAACGCCGAGGCGGAGAAGACCGCGCAGATTCTCCGTGCAGAAGGAGAGGCGCAGGCGAAGGTGCTTCAGGCCGAGGCCGAGGCCAACGCAATCAGGCTTGTCGCCGAGGCGGTTTCCTCTGCGAAGACCGACCCTGCGGCCTATATGCTGGCGGTGAAGTACATCGACACTCTCAAGGAGATGGTGAGCGGAAAGGACAACAAGACCGTTTACCTCCCGTACGAGGCTTCCAATATGCTCTCCTCTCTGGGTTCCATCAAGGATATTTTCCAGAAGTAAACAATAGTTTGACCTCAAACTCATCCCTTTATTGTCTGGGCGGGAAAGGGGTCGAATAAACGCTCAATAGCGGATTTCACTTAGAAACAGCGCGGTGCCGGGGACAGACTCTCCGGCATCGCTGCGTTTTCCGCTCCGAAGAAGCTCCCCGACGCTCTCAGGGCTTCTGCGGCCTCTGCCGACGTCAACAAGAGTGCCCACCATTGCGCGGACCATGTTTCTTAGGAACCTGTTGGCCTCGACCGTGAAGACAAGGTAGCCGCCGTCATCAGGGAAGCCGAGAAGGGAGCAGTGCTGCGGGGTGTAGCGCTCCCACTGCGCCTTGAAGACTGTGCAGATGCTTGTGGCGTTGTTTCCTCCCGTTTTCTCGAAGCAGCTGAAGTCGTGCTCCCCGAGAAGAAGGGCGGCGGCGCGGTTCATCTCATCAGTGTCGAGCGGGTAGGGGCAGCGCCATGAAAAGCCCTCTGCGAAGGGGTCTTTCGCGCTGTGGAGGAAGTAGCGGTACTGCCTAGCCGTGGCGGAAAAGCGGGCGTGGAATTCGGACGCCGCCCCCTCTTCGCCGGGGCCTTCGGGAAGGCTTGGCTGAGCGGGGTCTGCGCTATCTGAGTGAGGCATTTGTGCGGGCGCCAGGCGGATGTCGTGGACCACAATATCCCTCCGTGTGATGGCATTTATTTTGTATAAGAAATCCTGCTTTGTCAGGTGGAAAGTCTCGCTCGCATCAAAGTGGCAGACATAATTCACAGCGTTCACTCCGGCATCTGTCCGGCCCGCTCCGACTGTCTGAACGCTCTGTCCGAGCAAGATGCCCAAAGCCCTGTCCAGTTCGCCCTGAACCGTGACAGCGTTTTTTTGGCTCTGCCACCCGCTCAGCGCCGCGCCCCGATAAGATAATGTGAGAATGTAACGCACCATATTCCCGAAATTTTGCGGCAAAGTTAAGGATTTTAAGTAACTTTGAACAAACGAAAGTGCGTGGGCTAAGAAGTCCGCATCAGCGGACCGCCCGGTCCGGGTATTTCTGCCAGCGCGAAGCGATGTCAGAAATACGGAAAGGAGAAAAGGGCGCAGGGGTTTGGGGATATGCCCCAATAATAGAATACGGGAGGGGTGTATAAAAGAAATCTGTGCGGGGGCCGTGTGATTAAAGGAACCAGGTCCCTATAGGCATAAGTTAAATTAGAGATATAAGTTTACAAAAAAAGCAATGGACAGCGTAAATATCAAAGAACTCAATGACCGCATCCAGCGCGAGAGCTCCTTCGTGGACATCCTCTCGATGGAAATGAACAAGGTCATCGTGGGCCAGAAACAGCTTGTGGAGAACCTCCTCATCGGACTCCTCGCAAACGGACACATCCTTCTCGAAGGTGTGCCGGGACTTGCCAAGACATTGGCCATCAATACACTCGCATCTGCGGTTGACGCCAAATTCAGCCGTATCCAGTTCACTCCGGACCTCCTCCCTGCCGATGTAATCGGTACGATGATCTACTCCCAGAAATCCGAGCAGTTCCAGATCAGGAAGGGCCCTGTTTTCGCGAACTTCGTCCTCGCGGACGAGATCAACCGTTCCCCTGCAAAGGTTCAGTCAGCGCTTCTGGAGGCGATGCAGGAGAGGCAGGTCACCATCGGCGACGAGACTTTCCGTCTTCCGGAGCCGTTCCTTGTGATGGCCACCCAGAACCCTATCGAGCAGGAGGGAACCTATCCGCTTCCTGAGGCCCAGCTCGACCGTTTTATGCTCAAGGTCGTCGTCACCTACCCTAAGAAGGAGGAGGAAAAACTCATTCTGAGAATGAACAACAGCGGTTCCTTCCCTAAGGCCTCTGCCGTTCTGAAGCCCGAGGATATCATCCGCGCCCGCGAAGTGGTCAGAGAAGTGTATATGGACGAGAAAATCGAGAGATACATAGTGGACATAGTCTATGCCACCAGGACCCCGGGCGAATATGGCCTGGAGAATATTGCAGGGCTCATTTCCTACGGCGCATCTCCGCGTGCCAGCATCAGCCTCGCCGCAGCCGCAAAGGCATACGCCTTCATAAAGAGAAGAGGCTATGTGATTCCTGAGGATGTGCGCGCAGTCTGCCACGAGGTGCTCCGCCACCGTATCGGGCTCACCTACGAGGCCGAGGCCGAGAACATAACTGCCGACGATTTGATTGATCAGATTGTTAACGTTGTCGAGGTACCTTAGAATTGTGCGTCTTTCTGGTCTATATTTATTTTCTCATCAGTCACATACACCCGGTATGCTCCTTCTTCGAAAATAAATCTATCCTCAGAAATCCATCACAATTCATTCCCTATTATTAATTTTTATGGCGGAAATGACTGAAACAGACCTTCTGAAAAAGGTCCGTAAAATAGAAATCAGAACCAAGGCTCTCTCGCATCAGATTTTTGCGGGAGAGTACCATTCTGCGTTCAAGGGTCGCGGTATGGCCTTCAGCGAGGTGAGGGAATACCAGTGGGGCGACGATGTCCGCAATATGGACTGGAACGTCACCGCGAGGCTTCATTCCCCATACATCAAGATTTTCGAGGAGGAGAGGGAACTCACCGTCGTGCTCCTTATCGACGCGAGCCGTTCCGGACTTTTCGGCACCTCGGGGATGACCCGCAGGGATATGATTGCCGAGATTGCTGCGGTCCTTTCGTTCTCCGCGATTCTGAACAACGACAAGGTGGGCGCGCTGTTCTTTTCGGACAAGGTGGAGAAATTCATCCCGCCGAAAAAAGGCCGCTCGCACCTTCTGCACATTATCCGTGAAATCCTGCAGTTCGAGCCCCGGTCCACCAGGACCGACATCTCCGAGGCTCTGCGCTACCTTACGAACGCGCTGAAAAAGCGCTGCACGGCGTTCCTCCTTTCGGATATGATTGACGCCGACGCAGAGGGGCAGCCCCTTTACGAAGAGGCTCTCAAGGTGGCCGCGAACCGTCACGACCTTTCGGTGGTGGAGGTCTATGACCCGACCGAAAAATCCCTCCCTGACGTGGGCCTTGTGAACATCAAGGACTCCGAGACCGGCAGGACAGCCTGGGTGAACACTTCAAGCGGGAGGATGCGCCGCGAATACGAGCAGTGGTTTGCGGGGCTTCGCGAGAGGGAGAACAGGCTTCTTATGAAATACAACATCGACAGGGTGAGCGTCGGAGTGAACGAGGACTATGTGCTTGCGCTCCAGAAGCTTTTCCAGTCGAGATAGCCCGGGGCACTAAAATCGGGAATTTGAAATGAAGAACTCAAGATTATTCATATCGTTTTTATTCTCTCTGGCTTTGCTCCCGGGAGTAGCGGCGGCAGGGGCCCCTCAGCGCTCCTTTGATGCCGCGGCGCAGAAAGCTGCCCCGAGCGATGCTCCAGCCTCCCTTGGCGAGCACGTCGTCAGGGCGGGGGAGACCTTCCTCACGCCGCTCCAGAAGCGGGACAGCATCCTCATCGCCGACCAGCTGGAGTACGGAGTAAAACTGGAGGGCGTCGAGGCGAACACCCGCTACGGCTTCCCCGAACTCAACGACTCCACGTCGAAGGGAATCCTGTTCCTGCGTCCCTGGCAGCTTGACACTCTGAAGGTTCACAAGGCACGCAAGAACCGTCCGCTCAGCTACGACATAAAGGCTTCCACGGTTCTTACGACCTTTGACGAGGGCGAATATGAACTCTCGGACCTTCCGGTTCTGAGGCAGACCCCGGACGGAGTCATCGACACGCTGCTTTTTGACAGCATCCGTTTCAAGGTGACTACGATGCCGGTTGATACGGCCTCATTCCAGGTCCACGACATAAAGGATGTAATCCACTATCCTCTGACTCTCAAGGAGGTGCTTCCGTGGGTGGGACTTTTCTACCTTCTGGTTGCAATCGTTGTGGCCGCGGCTTGCCTTGTAATTATGCACCGCCGCCGTCAGATAGGAGCGGAGGAAAAGAAGGACCCTGCGCATATCGTGGCCCTTCGAAAGCTCGACTCTTACCGCGGGGACAAACTCTGGGCTCCGGAAAAGCAGAAGACCTTCTGGTCCGGGGTGACGGATGTTCTGAGGGAATATATCGCTTCGCGCTATGAGATAGGGGCTATGGAGATGACTTCCGGCGAGATTTTCTCGGAGCTCCGCCCTAAGTTCGACTCCGAAAGCGCCGACCGCAGGGCCCTTCTCAGTGACCTGCAGACCCTTTTCGAGACTGCCGACTACGTGAAGTTCGCAAAGCACATAGCCTCCCCCGAGGAGAACGCCGGGGTGCTCCCGCTTGCTGTGAAGTTCGTCACGCAGACCTACCAGGACGAATTGAGTTCCGAGACTCCTGCAACTCCTGAAACGCCCGCAACCGAAGCGCCTGCGGGGGAGCCTGCAGAGGAAAAGCCTGCCGAGGCTGAAACAGAGAAAAATAACTACGACAGGTATGCGCCTGTCCCAGATGACAAGGAGGGAGAGTGATGTTTTTTGAATATCCGAAACTGCTGTGGCTGCTCATTATCCCGGGCCTTCTCCTCGTGCTCTATGTGCTGAGGGAGGTGTTCGGACGGGTGCCGCACCTGAGGGTTTCCACCTCGACTCCGTGGACAAAGGCGGGGCACAATGTTATGGAATATCTCCGTCACATTCCGTTCGCCCTGAGACTGCTCGCGCTCGTTATGATTATTGTGGCGATTGCGCGCCCGCGCTCGTCAGAGACGATGGAAAAGGTTGACACGGAGGGAATTGACATAGTCTTCACTATGGACGTTTCCACCTCTATGCTCGCCCGCGACTTCACTCCGGACCGAATCAGCGCCGCGAAGGACATAGCCATCGAATTCATTTCCCAGAGGCCTTCGGACAGGATGGGAATCGTGGTTTTTGCCGGCGAAGCCTTCACCCAGTGCCCGCTTACGACCGACCGCGCCACGCTCATCAACCTTATGAAGGAAATCAGCACGGACCTTTTGGAGGACGGAACCGCAATCGGAAACGGCTTGGCGACGGCTGTTGCGCGTCTGAAGGACTCTGACGCGAAGAGCCGCGTGGTAATCCTTCTTACCGACGGCGTGAATAACCGCGGAGAGATTGCCCCGGAGACTGCCGCCGAGATTGCAAAGACCTACGGGATAAGGGTTTACACGATTGGAGTCGGCGCAAACGGCACCGCTCCGTACCCGGTTATGACTCCGTGGGGAGTGGACATCCAGAACGTGAAGGTGGAGATTGACGAGAAACTTCTCGGCGAGATTGCCTCCACGACGGGAGGACGCTATTTCCGCGCCACCGACAACACCAAGCTTGCCGAGATTTATGCGGAAATCAACAAGATGGAAAAGGCCCGCACCACCATCGACAGTTTCCCTGTGTATAAGGAACTTTTCCCGACCTACGCTCTCATTGCCCTGGCGGCCCTGCTGCTGGAGTTCATCTTGAGTTTGTTTGTGTTCAGAAGGCTTCCGTAGGAACGGGTGCTCCGAGTGCCGATTGCACGGGGGACTTTAACCCCCGGAAACTAAAGTTAGGATTTGAATTAGGAACATAGAATATGTTATATTTCGCAAGTGTTAATTTCCTGTGGCTGCTGCTTCTGGTGCCGCTTTTTCCTGTTTGCTACGCGCTGTATCTGCGAGCAAGAAAGAAGAGGATTCAGCGCCTTGGCGACCCGCAGCTTGTGGAGAGGCTTATGCCTTCATATTCCCGGAGCAGGGGATGGTGGAAAGTGGCGCTTTTCAGCCTCGGGTTCGCGTTTTTTGTCGTCGGACTCTCGCGGCCCCAGATCGGGGCTAAGCTCAAGGAACACGAGACCAAGGGCGTCGAGGTGGTGATTGCGCTCGACGTTTCCAACTCGATGCTCGCCCAGGACTACTCCCCGAACAGGCTTGAAAGGGCCAAGCTCGCGATTTCCCGCATCGTCGACAAACTTCGCGACGACCGCATCGGACTCATTGTCTTTGCCGGAAGTTCGTATGTCCAGCTGCCTATAACTACGGACTATGTCTCCGCGAAGATGTTCCTTAATTCCATCTCCACCGAATCCGTGCCCATCCAGGGAACTGCGCTCGGGGACGCAATCAACACCGCAGCCCGCTCATTCAGCGCCCAGAGCGAGAAGAGCCGCGCGATAATCGTCATAACCGACGGCGAGAACCACGAGGATGACCCGGTGAAGGCTGCAAAAGCGGCCGCGGAGATGGGTGTGAGAGTGTTCACAATCGGAGTCGGTTCCCCCGAGGGCAAGCCTATCCCTCTGAAGGAGGGCGGACTTATGAAGGACCGTAACGGCGAAATTGTCGTGACCCATCTTGACGAGGAGATTCTCCGCGAGGTGGCTTCGGCGGGTAACGGCGCATACGTGCGGGCCGGGAATACCGAATTCGGACTCAACCCCATCATCGACAGCATCAAGCAGATGGACGAGGAGAAGTTCAATTCCGTTGTCTTTGAAGAATTTGACGAACAGTATATGTATTTCTTTGCAATAGCCCTGTTTTTCTTTGTCCTTGAGGGACTTATAGGCTCAAGGAAGACCCGTCTGAGACTTTTCGGAACCGGGAACGGCACAGGAAAGGCTGCGATGGCTGTGGCGCTTCTGCTTTCGGTTTCTCTCAC
This sequence comes from Flexilinea sp., assembly GCA_963589825.1. GTDB lineage: Bacteria > Bacteroidota > Bacteroidia > Bacteroidales > UBA932 > Cryptobacteroides. Next base: position 9,144 of record CAVAMP010000046.1, read on the forward strand.
CTCGTTCGCGCAGACCGACCGCAAGGATGTGCGCCGGGGCAACCGCGACTACCGGAAGGAGAACTGGAAGGAGGCGGAAATCGACTACAGAAAGGCTCTGGTGAAGGATTCACTTTCCACTGCGGCCAACTACAATCTTGCCGCCGACCTCTACCGTCAGGGAGACTATGACGGGGCGCTCGCGGCTATGAAAAAGGTGGAGGCTCAGGCCGAGGAGAGCGGACACGGAGCTGACTACTACTACAATCTCGGCGACATCGCCCTTGCGAAGAAGGACTACAAAACGGCTGTGGATGCGTTCCAGAAGTCGCTTTTGAGCCGTCCGGAGGATCTTGACGCGAAGGAGAACTATGTCTATGCCCGCAAGATGCTGGAGGACCAGCAGCAGAACGGCGGAGGCGGCGGTTCGAATGATCAGAATCAGGACCAGAACAATCAGGACCAGAACAACCAGGACCAGAATAATCAGGACAAGAACCAGAACAACCAGGACAAGAACGACCGGAACAAGGATAATCAGAATCAGAACGATCAGAATAAGGACAATCAGGACCAGAACGGGAATGATGATCAGAATAAGGACAACCAAGACCGGAACAAGGATCAGCAGAACCGGAACGGAGATCAGCCTCAGGACTCCCAGGGCCAGCCTCAGGAGCAGAAGATAAGTCCGCAGGCCGCCCAGCAGATGCTGCAGGCCATTCAGGCCAAGGAGAAGGAGACTCAGGACAAGGTCAACAAGGAGAAGGCCGCTGCCCTGAAGTCCAAACAGAAAGAAAAGAACTGGTAAAATAATGCCCTAAAAAGCGCATTGCTGCGTTACTGGATTAAGAGGAAAAAATTTAAGATATGATGATAAAAAAGATAATAAGTTTGGCTTTGGCGGTGGCAATGGCTTGGACTGCGGCCGCCCAGACTTCGATTCAGGTGCAGACGCACAATGTCGTGGACCTGAACGAACAGTTCAACGTCACTTTCGTCATTGAGGGGGAGAGCTCCCCTTCGGACTTCAGTTGGGAATGCCCGGCGGATTTTGACCTTGTCTGGGGCCCTCAGCGGAGTTCTTCTTCAAGCATCAGCATCATAAACGGCAAAAGAACCTCGTCCAAGCAGGTTTCCTTCACCTATATCCTCCATCCTAAGGCAGTAGGAAGCTTCACTCTCCCTCCCGCAACCGCAAAGGTGAAGGGAGAACAGATTTCTTCCCGCGCGGTGAACATCACCGTCCTTAACGAGGAGGACAGCCAGAGCTCTTCACAGAGCTCTTCAGGCGCTTCTTCCGGAGCGGGCGTGCCTTCAGACCCTTCTGCCGCCGGCGGAAATTCCGGCAGCCGGAGTTCTTCCTCCGCATCATCCTCCCAGAGTCAGAACGCTTCCACAGGGGAGATTATCCTCAGCCTCTCGCTCGACAAAACCAATGTCGTTGTGGGTCAGCCGATTTACGCCACATTGAAAATCTACCAGAGAGCAAACCTTTCCGGCTTTGAAGGTGCTGATTTCCCGTCATTTACGGGATTCTGGAGCCAGGAGGTGGAAGCCCCTACGAACATCGAGTTCCAGAGGGAGAACTACAACGGCAAAATCTACGACGCCGCAGTTCTTCGCCGCTACCTTCTCATCCCGCAGCAGACCGGAAAGCTCAGGATTGAGCCTGCGGAGCTCACCTGCCTTGTGAATGTCCGCGTGCAGTCCCGCACCGGCAGCATTTTCGACGGCTTTTTCGACGACATCCGTCAGGTGCGCCAGAAAGTTTCCTCCCAGGCCGTCACCGTGAATGTCTCTCCGCTTCCGTCCGGCGCCCCGGCGTCATTCGGCGGCGGTGTGGGCAAATTCAGCATAAGCGCCCGCCTTGCTAAGCCTACGCTCAAGGCGCACGAAGCCAACTCGCTCATAGTCACCGTCTCCGGCAAGGGAAATGTCTCCCTGCTTGAGGCCCCTAAGGTGAAATTCCCTCTGGATATGGAGGTCTATGACACCAAAATCACCGACAAAAGCAGCAAGGGAACGCTCTCCGGAAGCAAGGAGTTCGAGTTCCCGTTCATCCCGAGAAGCCACGGCGAATTCACCATCGACCCGATTCAGTACACCTACTACGACACCGAGTCCGGCCGCTATGTGACCGTCCAGACCCAGCCGATAAGTTTCACCGTTGAAAAGGGCGCCGACATCCCCTCAAGCACGGGAGGCGGAAGCACCCTTCCGATTGTGCAGCAGAACGATGTGCGCAACCTCGGCCACGACATCCGCTTCATCTCCACCAAACCTGCCGCCTTCCGCGAGAAGGGCTGGTTCTTCGTGGGTTCGGCAGCTTTCGTGGCGATTTGCCTGGGAATCCTTCTCGCTGCGGCTCTGTGCTGGTTCGCATTCAGAAAGGTTGCCGCTGCAAGGGCGGATGTTGTCGGAAACCGCAACAGAAAGGCCACCCGAAAGGCCCTCAAACAGCTCAAGACCGCATCGGTATTCCTCAAGCAGAACCTCTCTGCGGCATTCTATGAGGAGCTCCACAAGGCTCTTCTCGGTTTCATCGCCGACAAGCTCAACATCCCTATGTCCTCTCTCACCAAGGAGAACATCTCCGCACGCCTCTCCGAAGGCGGAGTGGACGGGGAGACCGTTTCGGAGTTTGTAGGACTTCTTGACGAGTGCGATTTCGCGCGCTACTCTCCGTCAGCAGGAAACGAGGCTATGCAGGCCCACTATGAAAAGGCCGCAGGACTCATCTCCACAATAGATTCAAGTATGAAATCTTCAAAGAAAAAATCTTCCGCCCCTTCCGGAGCGGCCTGCATAATTGCCTTCGCTCTTCTGACCCTTCCGCTGGGCCTCGGAGCGCAGAACACCACCTCCGCCGCGACATTCGAAGCTGGCTCGCTTGCGTCAGAAGATGACTCCACGGCCGTTTCCGCAGCCGCTCCCGCAGAGCCTGTGGCAGAGACCCTCGACTACCCGCAGCAGCTCTGGCAGAAGGCCAACGCCGCCTACTCCAACGGCAACTGGAACGACGCCATCAAGGATTACGGGATGATTGCCTCGCTCGGAATTGAGAACGCGCAGCTCTACTACAATCTCGGCAACGCCAATTTCAAGGCGGGAAACCTCCCGGAGGCCATCCTGAACTATGAGAGGGCCCTGAAGATTGACCCGTCCTACGCCGATGCCCGCTACAACCTCGAATTTGCCTCCACCCAGACCCAGGACCGCATCGAGGCTGTGCCGGAGTTCATCCTCAAGACCTGGACCCGCAAAGTCTGCTACCTTCTCGGCTCGGACCAGTGGGCGATAATCTTCCTTGTGGGTCTCGCTCTTCTCTGCTCGATGATTCTGCTCTTTTTCCTCAGCCCATCCACGGCAGGAAAGAGGACCGGATTCATTCTCGCCATCGTCCTTCTGCTTTTTGACGGGGCGGCGCTCGGATTCTCCCTCCATCAGAAGAACGACTATTCAGTGCGTGACGAGGCCATCGTTATGAGCCCTGTGATCAGCGCGAAATCATCCCCTTCCCAGAGCGGAAATATGGACCTCTTCGTTCTTCACGAGGGCACGAAAGTAACCGTCATCGACACCGTGGGCGACTGGTACAATATCTCCATCTCCGACGGCCGCCAGGGCTGGGTACGCGCCGGCGACCTGGAAGTCATCTGACGTACGCCGGGTGTAAATATTTCCGAAATTGGTCGAATTGTATCGGGACGGCTTATGTCGCCCCGATTTTTTTAATATCTTTGTACGGCTTTCATTAGGCGGGGCCCCAAGTTCTATAGGGGCGGCCTAAGGAAGGAAATGGTACTGCATATAAACATTAAAACAAATAGAAGATGAAACGGAAAATTAACGCACTTATCTGCACCGCTTTAGTTCTCTCTGCCTTTGTAGTGGGCGCTCTTTCTGCCGCTCAGCCTCTGCAGGCAGCCGCCAAAACAAAAACCGAAGTCTGGAAAGACCCGAATGTGTCCGGGGTGAACCGCCTTCCGATGACAGCTACGCTTGACGACGGGGAGGCTATGCGCCTTAGCCTCAGCGGAATGTGGAAATTCCGTTTCAACCCCGATATGAACTCCCGCCCGACGGACTTTTACGCCTTAGGTTATGACGATTCCTCCTGGGATGAAATCCCCGTTCCGGGCATTTGGGACGTTAACGGCTGGTGCGACCCCCTCTATGTGAACATCCCTTATCCGTGGAAGGGCCACGCCGAGTACACCCCGCCTGTTGTCCCTCAGGAGCATAACTATGTGGGACAGTACCGCCACAATTTCGTCCTTTCAGACTCCTGGAAGGGGCAGAACATAGTGCTTCACATCGGCTCCGCCACCTCCAATGTAAGAGTCTGGGTGAACGGAAAGGAAGTGGGCTACAGCGAGGACTCAAAGCTTGAGGCTCGTTTCGACATTACGAAATTTGTCAAGACCGGCGAAAACACCATCGCTCTGGAAATTTTCCGCTGGAGCGACGGAACCTACGTCGAGTGCCAGGACTTCTGGAGGCTCGCGGGTCTTGCGCGCGACATATATGTATTCTCCCGTCCTAAGCAAAGGATTGAGGATGTGAGGGTCAGCGGAGATATGGACGGAAATTACTCGGTCTGGGGCGAAGTCACCTCAGGAGTTTCCCGTGTGCGCTGGGAAATCCTTGACGGGAAGGGGAGCGCGGTCGCAAGCGGAGAGGCCGCTCCTTCTTCAAAGAAAAAATCCGAGAACGGCAATCCTACCTTCTCCTTTGAGGGCGGAATCGCCGCACCTGCGCTCTGGAACGCCGAGACCCCGAATCTCTACACTCTGTGCCTCACTTCGCTCAACAAAAAAGGCGCTGAGACTCAGAGGGTTTCGACCCGTTTCGGCTTCAGAACCTCCCAGGTTAAGGGAGGACAGCTCCTTGTGAACGGCCAGCCTGTGCTCATCAAGGGAGTGAATCGCCACGAGATGAACGCTTACAAGGGCTATGTGGTTTCTCCGGCGGATATGGAGCGCGACATACTGATTATGAAGCAGCTCAACTTCAACGCCGTTCGCACCTGCCACTATCCTGACGACCCGCTTTGGTATGACCTCTGCGACAAATACGGCCTCTATGTGGTTGACGAGGCGAATGTCGAGGGACACGGAATGGGCTATGGGGACGAGGCTCTCGCAAAGAACCCGGACTACAACAAAACCATCGTCGAGAGGGCTCAGAGAATGGTCCACAGGGATTATAACCACCCGTCCATAATCGTCTGGAGCCTTGGAAACGAGACCGGCTACGGACAGAATTTCGCCGACTCCTACGCCTGGATAAAAGGCTTCGATTCCACCCGCCCTGTTCAGTACGAAAGGGCAGTGAACGAGCCGGGCAGCCCGAACACCGACATAATCTGCCCGATGTACTGGAGCTACGACCACTGCCGCAAATTCCTCGAAAGCAACCCCGACCGTCCGCTCATCCAGTGCGAGTATGCCCACGCGATGGGTAACTCCGAAGGCGGATTCAAGGAGTACTGGGATATGATCAGGGAATACCCTCAGTATCAGGGAGGATTCATCTGGGATTTCGTGGACCAGGCTCTCAAATGGCCGCTTGACGCATCCAAATGGGGCTCAGACCATTTCTTCGCTTTCGGCGGCGATTTCAATGAATATGACCCGACCGACGACTCGTTCAACTGCAACGGAGTCATCGCTTCCGACCGCAGTCTCCATCCTCACGCCTGGGAAGTGGCCTATCAGCAGAGAAACATCCTCACGAGCGCAACGGCCGAGGAGGCTCTCGGCGGCAGGGTGAACGTATATAACGAAAATTTCTTCACCGACCTTTCCCGCTACTCTCTCTCCTGGAGCGTAGAGTGTGACGGCGAGCCAGTTCTCAACGGCTACGCCCCTTCTTTTCTTGACATAGCTCCTCAGAGCACCAGAACAGTGAGTCTTGGATATGACGCGGCGGAGCTTACCGAAGCCTGCGAAGGCTCTCTCGAAGGCAAGGACGTCTATCTTACTGTCCGCTACAGCCTTAAGAAAAAGGACGGAGTGCTCCCTGCAGGCAGCGAAGTAGCCTACGACCAGATCTGCATCGCTTCCGCTCCTGCGAAGGCCTACACTCCTCAGCCTCAGCTCTTTAACCGCACTGAAGACGACGAGGAGGTAAGTTTCTGCGGAATGACCCCGTACGAGGGCTCGCTTTCCGAGAGGGCGGATGTCTGGAGCGCGACATTCTCCAAGGCAAGCGGAGAACTCACCTCATATAAACTCAACGGAAGGGAAATGCTCTCCTCGCCTCTTGAGCCCATTCTCTGGAGGGCAGCGACCGAAAACGACCTCGGAGCATTCTACAAAAAGCAGAAACTCGTTGAGGCTCAGCTCATCTGGAGAAACGCCCAGTACAAGGTGTCCTCTTTCAATGTCAGCGACTGCGGGGACTACGCCCTCGTGGAGACCGTCTTCGAGCCGATCGGTGACGCGGCCGTGGTTTCCGTCAGCTGCAAGGTCTATGGCGACGGAACCGTTCAGGTCAGCGAAAACCTCAAGGATGCAGGCTCCCTCTCTGAGGCTCCGATTATGGGCCGCTTCGGAATGAGGTTTGCCCTGAGGGGTGACTACTCCACCGTCGAATTTTTCGGCAAGGGCCCGTTCGAGAACTATTCCGACCGAAACTCCGCCGCTCTCACCGGGCACTATGTCCAGAGGGTTGAGGAGCAGTACCACTACGGCTATGTCCGCCCGCAGGAAAGCGGCACGAAAACCGGTCTGAAGTGGTTCCGGGTGCTGAACGACAACGGCACCGGCCTCGAAATCTCCTCCGACTCCCTCTTCAGCGCTTCCGCCCTTCCGTTCAGCGCCGAGCAGCTGGACATCCGCAAGGACGGCCCGCGCCACTCCCTCCAGCTTAAGGCCATCGCCGCCGAGAACCGCCGCAGCGAAGGCACGACCTGGGTGAACTTCGAGAGCGTTCAGATGGGCCTCGGCTGCATCGACTCCTGGGCCGCTCTCCCGCGCGAGGAGTACCGCATCCAGCCTAAGGAGATGACGTTCAACTACACGATTCGCCCAATCGAAAATTAGGAGATGCCGACTAAAAAGCGGTCTACTGCGTTGTTCTCCTCTCCCAAATCCTCACTTTATATACACCTCTCCCGTCCGTCAATACACAAAAAAATAATTATGCTCCGAGAACATAATGTTTCCGGAGCATAATTGTTTAAGTATGAA
>CAVAMP010000047.1:0-16311 GCA_963589825.1 Flexilinea sp.
AGTTCGCTGCGGTCGGCTTTGTCGTCAATGAGGAGGGCGGGACGTTCGCCTGCGCAGAGCTCGGCGGCGCTGCGGGGCTTGAGGTTGTTGTAGCCTATCTTGGTGCTGCGGCTGTCGTTGGCGGCGGCGTCAGCGGAGTCGGCGGCTTTCGGGATGTACTCGAAATCCGGGTCCACTATTATGAGGTTGCCGTTGTCGCCGGCGAGGTTCTCCCAGTCCATCTTGAAACCGGTGGCTATGGCCGTTATGTCTATGCGGTCGCCGAACTCGGGACTGTCGTCGTAGACTATTCCTTTCTTGAAGCGGTTGGCGTTGCCTATGTAGTTGGTAATCAGCGAGTCTATGTTGCTGAATTCGCCCATCGTCGGGGCCTGTTCGTTGCGGCCTATCGTAATGTTCAGAAGGACGTTCCGGGCGGTCTTCAGGTCGTAGTTGTTCAGAAGCGGAGACTCGAACGCCCCCTTCACGGCGTCCTCCAGACGGTTTTTGCCCGTGCCCGAGCCGCAGCCCATCAGGGCCATTCCGCTGCCCGTCATCATCTTTTTCACATCGCGGAAGTCCACGTTGATGTGTCCCTTCTTCTTGATTATCCCAAGTATGCCGCTGACGGCCGTGCAGAGCACTTCGTCCGCCTTCGGGAAGGCGTCGTGCACCTTGAGGTCGGAGAACTGGCTGTAGAGCTTCTCGTTGTCGATGATGAGGAGACTGTCCACGCTCTTTTCCATCTCCATTATGCCGTCCAGGGCCTTGGTCATCGCCTCGTTGCCGTCGTTGCGGAACGGGATGGTGACAACTCCCACCGTGAGGATTCCCTTTTTCTTTGCCATCGTGGCAATCACCGGGGCCGCTCCCGTGCCTGTTCCTCCGCCCATTCCGGCGGTGATGAAGAGCATATCGGTCTGCCCGCAGAAGAGCCTGTCTTCGAGAGCCTTTTCGCTTTCAAGGGCGGCGTTGCGGCCGGCTATCGGGTCTGTGCCGGCGCCGAGGCCTTCTCCGAGCTGGATCTTCAGAGGGACCGAGCAGGCTCCCAGGGCCTGGGAGTCGGTGTTGCAGACGAGAAACTCGCAGCCTTCCACTCCCTGACGGTACATATAGTCCACGGCGTTGCATCCGCCTCCGCCCACTCCGATTACCTTGATTGTTGAGGTGCGGGGTTTCCAGTCCTGCGGGACTACGTCGAATCCGTTGTCTATCTTGATGTCTTCCATAATGTTCTTTTTCTTTTTAACCTTGAAACTTCCTGCCGGGGGAGGGCCTCCCTTCAATGTTCCTGCCTTCTGAAGTTATTCGCCAATCTTGTTGATGATCTTGTCCACCGATCCTTCGAAGATGCCGCCCACTTTTGCGGTGCTCTTTTCCAGCTGGCTTAAAAGTCCTCTTCCCCACCTCAGATTGCTCTTTTTCTTGGTACTCTCTTCCTTCTTCCTCGTCTTTTCCTCCTCGGCCTTCCTCTTTTCGCTCACTTCATCCTCCTCCAGCAGTCCCGGGAGCACTCCTGCCCTCTGTTCGTCTTCGGTCGGGGTAGGGTCGGCGGCGGTTTCTGCCCCGGCGGCGTTCTGCCCCTCGGCGGAGAGCGCTGCAGCCTCCCCGGAGAGTGCGCAGCTTAGGTTCGGCTCCGCTGCGCCCGCAAGCACGAGACCGATGGCGGTCGTTGCGCTCGGGGTGTTCACTCCGGTGCACTCGTCGCTCACTCCGTTTAGGTGCGGGCGGCCCACCCGGACGTTGTAGCCCGAGAGCTCGGTGATGAAGTTCGCGAGGTTTGTCATCTGGGCGCCTCCGCCGGTGATGACGACTCCGCTGCCGAGCTTGTCGGCGTAGCGGCTCCGGCCGATTTCGTAGAGCATCGCGCGGATGATTTCCTCCTCGCGGGCCGTGATGATTTCGGAGAGGTAGCTCACCGCAAGACGGTGGTCGGCGTCTCCGTTGCTTTTTCTAAGGAGCAGCTGCTTTTCCCCGAGGTTCTGCAGCCTGTCGGGCATACACGCTCCGAAGGCGAGCTTGATGTTCTCGGCAAGGGAGACGGGGATGTTGCTCTCGATGTGGATGTCGTTGGTGACGTTCCAGCCTCCGAACGGGATGCTGCTGTAGTAGCGAAGGACGTCCTTGTAGTAGATGGAAAGGGAGGTGCAGCCGCCTCCGAAGTCTATGAGGGCCACTCCGTTGTCAATCTCCAGGGGGGTGAGCGTTGCGTCTGCCGTCAGGAGCGGGACGAAGCACTTTTTCACTGCGCTCACTCCGCTCTGCCTCATCGCCCTGTCAATCTTGTCGGCGGCGGTGCGGTTGCCGATGAAAATCTTGAAGTTGCCGCTGAGGCTCTTTCCGCTCATTCCCACGACGTCGCTCTCTATGACCTGGAACTCCTCGTCGGTGGAAAATGACTGTGCCACAGCGCCATAGACGGCGTCGTGCTCGGGGTCGTCGAGAGGGTAGTTGTCCTGGGCGAAGGCCTTGAGCTCGGCTACGTTCTCCTCGGTGATGCACTCGTCGGGGTCGAGGGAAGGGTTGCTGGCGGAGTTTTCTTCGGTGCGGACGTAGTAGCGGGGGAGTCCCACCACCGCGCCGGTGATTTTCACTCCGAGAATCTCCTCTGCGTCTCCGATGGCCTGCCTGAGCCCTGCGGCCACTTTGGACTCGTTGTGGATGCGGCTGCTGCGCATTGCGCCCGCCTGAAGGGGAGTTTCCTTGTAATAGACGAGCCTTTTGTCCCGGCCGTTGACGATGGCCACAGCCAGCGCGATTTTGGTCGTGCCGAGGTCAATTGCAACTATATATCTGTCTTCCATCATATCTTTACCCTTATCTATGAATTGAACTTTTTTCTAAAATTACCTAATCTTTATACACCCCTCCCGTCCCCTCTGTAGGGGAAGTGGCGCTCCCATCCCCTCCTAACGGCAGACAATCTGCCCGCTGAAGCGAAGGTCCACTTCCCTGTAGGCCTTGCCGCGCGGGGCTATGTCGGAGTAGTATTTCTCAATTTTCGCGAGTTTCCCCTCCACCCCGTCCGGCTGCCCGAAGAGGAAAATTTCCTTCCCCGTGGCGGGTACGAGAGAGATTTCGCCGTTCTCGCCGGTGTGAATCTGCGAAAAGCGGTTTTTCCACTCTCCCTTCCCCAGCTCGCGGGTCATCGCCACAATCCCCATCAGCCACTCTCTCTGCGCCTTGTCCTCCACCTGGCCCTTGAAGCCCCTCTCCACCTTCACCGGGAACTGCCCGTCCACGACGGTGACCATAGAGGTGTAGTTTCTCTGGAGCGGGAATATGTAGCCCTCGGAGTCGGCGTACCACCCGTTTTCGGAGTTCTGGAAGCGGACTTCCGGCGTCCTCTGGGTGATTTCGAGGTTCAAGGTGCCGTCCTTGGTGACGAAGGCTTCGCAGTCCTTGATGACGCTTTTGCCCTCGACGAGTTTTTCGATTCTGCCGAGGTTGAGGCTGTCCACAAGCACGCCCTCGGGGCTTCCCATTCCCCCGACAAGGATTCTTTTGACGTCCTCCTCGTTCACGAATTTATTCTTGGCCTGGTCCAGCACCGTAACCTTCACACTCCGGCACGAAGTTTCCGCGCTCCGCCTTTCTCCGAGAAAGTAGAGGATGAGGGGCAGAGCGAGGAATGCTGCGCTGAGACTTGCGAGGATTATGTTTTTTGCCTTCGGGTTCATTTGTATCTGTCTTCGAGCATTTCGGTAATCTGCGGAATGAACCTGTCGATGTTACCGGCGCCGAAAGTAATCAGCGTGTCAACGGGTTCCTTCCTGAGATACTCCATCAGCTCCTCCTTTTTCAGAAGGACTTTCTCCGGGGCGGTCACCTTGTCGAAGATAATCTCCGAGGTTACGCCCGGGATCGGCTCCTCGCGGGCAGGGTAGATGTCCAGCAGGATGAGCTTGTCCACGGCGCTGAGGGCCTCGGCAAATTCCGCCGCGAAATCCCTTGTGCGGGTGTAGAGGTGCGGCTGGAAGACTGCTGTGAGCTTCCTTCCGGGGAATATGTCGCGCATCGAGCTGATGGCGGTGCTGATTTCCTTCGGGTGGTGGGCGTAGTCGTCGATGTAGGCGCAGCCGGGGCGGTTGAAGTGGATGTCAAAACGCCTCTTGACCCCAGAGAATGTGCCGATTGCGTGCTTTATAGCATTTGAAGGGATGCCGTAGGTGAGGGCAATGGCCGCGGCGGCAACAGAGTTCTCGACGTTCACCCAGCCTGGGACTCCGCAGCGGCAGTCCCTGATGACTCCGCCCGGGGAGTGAAGGTCGAAGGTGAAGTAGCCGCACTCGTCCTTGCGGAGAGAGTCGGCGTAGAAGTCGGCGCGGGGGTCGTTGAAGGCGTAGCGAAGGATGCGTGCCTTTGTGTGCTCCGGCGTTATGTCAAGGCCGAGCTTTGTGATAACCGTGCCGCTGACCTGCCCTGCAAAGGCCTGGAAGGCCTCGTGGACGTGGGCGAGGTCGCCGTAGATGTCCAGGTGGTCGGCGTCCATCGCGGTGATTACCGCAATTTCCGGGAACAGCTGGAGGAAGGAGCGGTCAAATTCGTCCGCCTCTGCGACTATGGTTTTGTTCTCGCTGACGAGAAGGTTGGTGTCGTAGTTCTTGGATATGCCCCCGAGAAAGGCTGAGCAGCCCACTCCGCTCTCGGTGAAAATGTGGGCGAGAAGGGTGCTGGTGGTGGTTTTGCCGTGGGTGCCGGAAACCGCGAGGCAGCGTTGTCCTTTGGCTATCTCTCCGAGGGTCCTGGAACGCTTCAGGAGCGTATAGCCCTCCTGCTGCGCGCGGACAAGTTCTCCGAGGTCCGCAGGGATTGCGGGGGTGTAAACGACGAGGGTGTTCGCCTTGTCGCTCGGGAGAAGGTCCGGGCGGTCCTCGTAATGGACGCTGATGCCCTCCGCTTCAAGTTCCCGTGTGAGGTCGGACGGGGTTTTGTCGTAGCCGCTCACGGTGCAGCCCTTTTGGAGGCAGTAGCGGGCGATTGCGGACATCCCGATGCCGCCTATGCCTATGAAATATGTATACTTATAATCCATATCTTGTTGATATATAATCTTTTATTCCCTTGCCCGGGTCTATATCCATTTTTCTTCTTCCCGGCGCTATTTCTCCAGCACCTTGTAGATTTCGTCGGCGATGGTCTGGGCCGCATTAGGCAGCGCGAGTTTGAGGGCGTTCGCCTCCATCTCCTTAATCTTCGCAGGGTCCCCGAGAAGCGCGCAGGCCTCCGCCATAAGCTTCTCCGGCGCCTCGGCGTCCCGTACCAGGATTCCCGCTCCGCGCGAAACCAGCGCCATAGCGTTGTGGGTCTGGTGGTCTTCGGCGACATTCGGGCTCGGAACGAAAATCACGGCCTTGCCCTCTGCGCAGAGCTCCGACACGGAACTTGCCCCCGAGCGCGACACGACAACGTCCGCCACGGCGTATGCAAGGTCCATCCTTCCGATGAAATCGAGGCTGTGAACCCTTGCGAGAGTCTCTCCTCCGAGTCCTTCGGCCTTGGCACGGGCCATAAACTCATCCACTCCCTTCTTGTAGTATTTTCCGCACTGCCAGAGCACCTCGACGTTTTCTCCGCCCGGGCACCCCGCTTCAATCCAGCCCATCACCGAGCGGTTCAGCGTGCCGCTTCCGAGGCTTCCGCCGATGATGAGAAGCTGGCGGCAGTCGCTGCGAAGGTGATAGAACCCGAGGCCCTCGGACCTCTGGGCGGGCGTTGCGGGACGGATGCTGCTGCGGATTGGGTTGCCGGTAAGGACAATCCTGTCCCCAGGGAAGAAGCGGTCCATTCCCTCGTAGGCGACGCAGATTTTGCGGGCTCCCTTGCCGAGAATTTTGTTCGTGAGTCCCGCAAAGCCGTTCTGCTCCTGGATGAGCGTCGGCACACCCATCCGCTGGGCGGCCCAGAGAAGCGGTGCGCTGGCATATCCGCCCACGCCCACTGCGATGTCCGGCTTGAAGTCCCGGATGATCTGCTTTGCCATCATAACGCTCTTGAGCACCTTATATGGCAGCGCAAGGTTCGCGGCGCTGAGTTTTCTCTGAAGGCCCGCAATCGGCAGAGCCACAATCTTGTAGCCCGCCTCCGGCACTTTTGTCATCTCCATCCTGCCTTCCGCGCCGACAAAAAGTATCTCGGTCTCGGGGTTGAGTTCCCTGAGTTTGCCTGCGATTGAAAGCGCCGGGAATATGTGTCCGCCGGTGCCGCCCCCGCTAATCAAAACTCTTAATTTTCTATATTCGTTCATACCTTAACCCTTTGTGTATATGAAACTTATATCTATTATATGGGCATATAGCCCCCCCCAATATCCTCTAAAAATCCCCGGTGTCGGTGGAAATATCCTCCGGCGAAATTCTGTTGTGCTCGATGTCGGCCTCCCTTTCCTCGGCCTCCCTCTCCCTCCAGCAATTGCTGCTGATGGCGAGGATGATTCCGAAGGCGATGCTGAAGCAGAGGAACGCTGTGCTTCCGTGGCTTATCAGCGGCAGGGTCTGTCCCGACAGCGGGCCTATCCCGAGGTTTATGAATATGTGCATAAACGCCTGTCCCACAATAAGCAGGATGAGCCCGGCAACGGCAGTCTGGTCAAAGAGGTCGTCGCAGTTCTTGACGATTATCATCCCCCTGGCCACAAGGCTGAGGTAGAGCAAAATGATGGCAACGCCTCCCAGAAAACCCGTTTCCTCGAGGATGAAGCTGAACATAAAGTCGCCGTACATAACCGGCACCACATATTTCTGGGTGCTTCCCCCGAATCCTCTTTTCAGCAGTCCGCCCTCGTGGATGGCAATCTGGGCGGCGTAGGGCTGCTGGATTTTCTGGAGTATCTTTTTGTACTGGGACGATTCCTTTCCGTAGGTTTCCCGAGCCTTGAAAAGGTCGTCCACTGTGGGTTTCTCTCCCATTCGGCTGATTGCGGTGCCCACCCTGTGGCAGAGTTTTCCGTCGGAAACTTTATACAGTCCGAACGCTCCGCCCACAATCGAGAGGCCGAGGAGCATAATGGCGAAGATGTGCTTCAGTTTCACTCCGCCCACGGCAAGGGTCGCGAGCATCACCACTCCGATGAACATTGCGCTGGATGAGCTTCCTTTCGGGATAATCATCGCGACGACTGCCCCAACCGGCAAGAGGATGTAGAAGAAAAACTCCCAGAACCGTTTCCCGACCCACGCAAATGGCTCGGTTTCACGCACCTGCCCCTCCTTGTCCTTCACTTTCACCGTGAAGGAGGCAATCTTTTTGGAGAGGCTGAAGGAGTCGTTGTACCAGGCTTTGCTTGCCCAGGCGAGGTACATAACCATCGCCACTTTCACGATTTCGAAGACGTGGAGCTGCAGTCCGAAGATGTTGATGCTTCGCACGGCACCGTTAATATCCCCGACTCCGAAGTTGTCCCCTTTGAATCCCGTCAGCAGAACCCCAAGCAGAATGAAGGAAACGATGAATCCGCATTTGGAGAGCTTCTCGAACCAGCTTTTCGGGATGAGAAAGCAACAGAGGATAAGGAGAAATCCTCCGGCACAAATCACCGCATGTTTCCACAGCAGCTGTGCGCGCGAGGAGGCCTCGGCGCCCAGAAGCTGGGAGGTGGATCCGGAGATTGCCACCAGCGAAATCATCGTCAGGATGAGGACTATCATCCAGACAACCTTGTCGCCCTTTGTGATATTTTTTACTGCCATCCGCTTCTCGAAATTTTCCTGTTATCCTAAATGTATGTAATCTCTAAATGCTTGAAATATAAATTGTTCCTGCCCGCTTAATGCGCTTTACAATTTGCGGACTTCGTCCTTGAACTGGCGGCCGCGGTCCTCGTAGTTCTTGAAAAGGTCGAAGGAGGCGCAGCAGGGGGAGAGGAGAACTACGTCTCCGCTCTTGGCAAGACGGGAAGCAAGCTGCACGGCGTCGTGCGCACTCAGAACGTCGTGAATCTCCGACACAACGCCCTCGAAAGAGGAGTGGAACTTCGCGTTGTCCACACCCATGCATATCATAGCCTTCACCTTCTCCCTTGCGAGCGGAACGAGGCTCGCGTAGTCGTTGCCCTTGTCGGTGCCGCCCACAATCCAGACGACCGGCCTGGTCTGGCACTCGAGAGCGTACCACGCGGAGTCCACGTTGGTGGCCTTGGAGTCGTTGATGTAGAGCACTCCGCCCACGCTCAGAACGTTCTCAAGCCTGTGCTCAACGCTCTTGAACGATGAGAGGGCCTCGCGGATGGTGCTGTTGTCGATGTCCATAACCTTCGCCGCAATTGCCGCAGCCATAGAGTTGTAGACATTGTGCTTTCCGCCCAGAGCGAGCTCCTTGAGGAATACGTTGCACTCGCTGTCCTCGTAGCGGATGACGATTTTGTCGTCCTTGAGGAAGGCTCCCTGCTCCACCTCGGTCTTCTGGGTGAACGGGAGCTGCTTTGCCTTCACCACGATTTTGTCCAGGTGGTTGACGGTGATTTCGTCGTCGGAGCAGAAGATGAAGCAGTCCTCCGGGTTCATATTGCGGGTGATGCGGAATTTCGCCTTCACATAGTTCTCCATCTCGTGGTCGTAGCGGTCCAGGTGGTCGGGAGTTATGTTGGTGATGATGGCGATGTCCGCCTTGAAATCATAGACGTTGTCGAGCTGGAAGCTGCTCAGTTCCAGGACGTAGATGTCGTAGTGCTCGGTGGCGACCTGAAGGGCGTAGCTCTTGCCGATGTTGCCGCCGAGGCCCACGTTCAAGCCCGCCTGCTTCAACAGGTAGTAGATGAGCGAAGTCGTGGTGGTCTTGCCGTTGCTTCCGGTGATGCAGATTTTGCGGGCTGTGTCGTAGCGGCCTGCAAACTCGATTTCGGAGATTATGTGGGTTCCCTGCGCGATGAGTTTCTGAACCATCGGCGCGGCGGTCGGGATGCCCGGGCTCTTCACCACTTCGTCGGCGCTGAGGATAAGACTCTCCGTGTGCTGGCCCTGCTCAAACGGGATGTCCCACTTTTTGAGCATCTCCACATATTTCTCGTCAATCTTTCCCTTGTCTGAGAGGAAGACGTCAAAGCCTTTTACTTTCGCGAGGACTGCGGACCCTACGCCGCTTTCGCCGCCGCCAAGAACAACAATGCGTGCCATATCTTAAATTTCCTTTTTTTTAATCTATTCTTGTATATTTTTGAGTCTTAATGACTTGACATTCAAAATTTGCAAATTCAGCTGCGCTTTCGTGCGTGCCGTTTACCTCACTTTCAGGAAGGCGATGGTTACTACCGCGAGCATAATTCCCACAATCCAGAACCTCGTCGTGATTTTCACCTCGTGCTGCGCCTTGGCAGGGGAGGAGATGATGGCGGGGATGCCTTCCTTCTGGAAGTGGTGGTGGAGCGGAGTCATCTTGAAGATTCTCCTTCCGGCTCCGTATTTTCTCTTGGTGTACTTGAAATAGGCCCTCTGCATCAGCACTGAGAGGCTCTCGACGAAGAAAATCCCGCAGAGAACAGGCAGGAGGAGCTCCTTGCGGATGAGCACCGCGCAGACTCCTATAATGCCTCCTATCATCAGGCTGCCCGTGTCGCCCATAAAGACCTGTGCAGGGTAGGCGTTGTACCAGAGGAAGCCGATGAGCGCCCCCACGAAGGCGGACATAAAGACCGCGGTCTCGCCGCTCCCCGGGATGTACATGATGTTGAGGTATTCTGCGTTGTGGATGTTGCCGCCGAGGTAGCCCATAATTCCGAGCACCACTCCCACGATGGCTGAACTTCCGCCCGCAAGGCCGTCGATGCCGTCGCTGAGGTTGGTTCCGTTGGAGCAGGCCACAATCACAAGGGTGATCATAATCATATATATACCCCATTTGGTGTACCATTCCCAGGCCCCTGTGAACGGCGTAAGCCATTTATAGTCAAACTCATTGTTCTTCACAAAAGGGATGGTGGTCGTGGTCCCGAGCTCGCTTTCGCTTAGCCACACCAGCACCGCGACTCCCAGTCCGAGGAGAGTCTGGAAGATGAGTTTCTTTTTCTCGCTGAGCCCTTCCTTGTTGTGCTTGTAGACCTTGATGCTGTCGTCCCAGAAGCCGAGTGCGGCGCACCAGAGGGCGCTCACTGTGAGGACAATAACGAAGAAATTGGTGAGGTTGCACCAGAGAAGCACTCCGCTGAGCAGAGCGATGAGAATGATTATGCCTCCCATCGTCGGGGTGCCTTTTTTCTGCATCTGTCCCTCAAGCCCGAGGTCGCGGATGTCTTCGCCGATCTGCTTGCGCTGCAGCCACCGTATTATGTGCTTTCCGGCAATTATAGCCACCAGCAGCGAGGTGAAGCAGGCCATTATGGCTCTGAACGATATGGAGTCCATAAGACTCTGGCCCGGGATGTCAAACCCCTTGAGTGCTTCGAAAATGTGATATATCATATTGTTTCCTTTTTTCTTCTTTATGAGCCATCTTGCTATGGCTCAGTTCCTTATCCTGTTTTAAGCCTGAATCTCGGCGAATATCCCCCTCACGATTTCCTTCTCGTCGAAATGCCGTTTTTCAGTTCCTATAATCTGGTAGTCCTCGTGGCCCTTGCCGGCAAGAAGGATGACGTCCCCTTCGGCGGCGGTCATAATGGCTGTGCGGATTGCCTGCTCCCTGTCTTCGATAAAGAGGGTCTTGGCCCTTCCTGCGGCGTCAAAGCCCGCTTTTATGTCGGCGATTATGTCGGAGGTCTTCTCGGTGCGGCTGTTGTCGGAGGTGACGAAGATGCGGTCGGCGTATTTCTGCGCCACTGCAGCCATCTCGGGCCTTTTGGTCTTGTCCCTGTCTCCGCCGCAGCCGAATAGGCACACAAGGCGGCCGCCGCAGTCGATGTCCCTCAGAGTCTTGAGCACATTCTCAAGCGCGTCAGGGGTGTGGGCGTAGTCAACGACTACCGTGATTCCTTTCGGCCCGCGGAGGGTTTCGAGCCTTCCCGGAGCGGACTCCAGCGTGCTCAGCGCCACAAGTGCCTCTTCCTTTGAAGCTCCGAGGGCGATGGCCGTGGAGTAAATCGCAAGGAGATTATATGCGTTGTGCTGCCCTATGAGCGGGGTCCAGCACTCTGTGCCGTCGATTTTAAGCAACATTCCGTCGGTGCCCTCCTCCATAATCCGGCAGGTGTGGTCGGCGATGGAGCGGAGGGAATACCTCACGATCTTTGCCCTGCAGTTCTGCACCATAGTCTCGCCGTTGCGGTCGTCGATGTTTATGATGGCTGTCGCATCCTTTCCGAGGCCGTCGAAAAAGAGCTTTTTGCAGCGGAGGTACTCGGCGAAGGTCTTGTGGTAGTCCAGGTGGTCGTGGGTGAGGTTCGAGAAGATGCCGATGCGGAACTCAAGTCCTGTGACCCTCTCCTGTTCCATCCCGATGGAGCTGACTTCCATAAAGCAGTACTCGCAGCCGCATTCGGTCATCTCGGAGAGAAGGCGGTTGACGGTGATGGGGTCGGAGGTGGTGTTGGTGGTCTCGGTGCGGCGCCCTGCGACATAGTTCGCAATCGTCGAGAGCAGGCCGCAGCTGTATCCGAGGGCGGTGAACATCCTGTAGAGAAGGGTCACCGTGGTGGTCTTGCCGTTGGTGCCGGTGATGCCGACGAGTTTGAGGCGTGTGGACGGACGGTCGAAGTAGTTGGAGGCTATGAATCCGAGGGCGTGCTTGGTGCTCTTGACTTTTACGAAAACAACATCCTGGCACTCGCAGCCCTCCAGGGCGCTCTCCAAAGCTTCTCTGTCTTCCCAGACCACAACGCCCGCGCCGAGAGTGATGGCTTTGCCGACAAAGGCGTGGCCGTCCACAGCGGCGCCCCTGATGGCTATGAACATACTCCCTCTCGCTGCCTTGCGGGAGTCGCTGCAGATGTCGCTGACCTCCCTCTCAAGAGCCTCGGCGTTAAGTGCCGGCGCTTTGGAGGAAACCTCTCCGCCCTTAGCGGTGCAGCCCCCCTGTGCGGGAGCGCCCTTCACAACCTCAAGAACTCCGCATTCGCTGGAAAGTATGTCTTTTAACTTCTTCATAATCAATGTATTCTTCTTGGGCTTCTCTCCGGAAGCCGCATCTTATTTCAAAGCAATCGTTACGACGCCGCCTTTTTTGAGCGCCGCGCCCGCTGCGGGGCTCTGGCTCACCACGTGGCCCACTCCGCTGAACTTGCACTGGAAGCCGCTGTTCTCGATTATGTACAGCGCCTCGTTGAGTCCGAGTCCGATGACGGACGGGGCGTTCGCTGAGGTTGTGGCCTTCTCTGGCTCCACCGCGCTGACCTTCACCGCCGGCATAGTCCCTGTTGCCTCGGCGGTTTCCCTCCACCTCGGGTCGAGCGAATAAATCTCATCGACCACCTCCTTGAAGGCCTCCGCAGGGCGGGTTCCTCCGTAGTAGGAGCCGCTGGAGAGTCGGGAGTAAACCACCACGATGGCGGAATAGACCGGGTCCTCGGCAGGGAAAAATCCCACGAACGAGCCCTGGTTGCGCCTTTTCCCGTCCTTGCTCTGATATGGGTGCCTGGCGCTCTCCATTTCGCTTTTGTCCAGCCTCATCCTTGCGGTTCCCGTTTTGCCCGCCACAGCGCACTTGGCACTCTTTAGCCTGCTGCCCGTTCCGTCGGTGACCACGCAGCGAAGCGCCCTGGTGAGAGTGTCGGCTGTGGAGCGGCGGCAGATGGACCTGTTGAGGGATTCTGTCTTGGCCGTAAACGATGCCTTTCCGGTCTCGGGGTCTGAAATCCGGGCGACTATGTATGGCTTCACAAGGTTGCCCTTGTTGGCGATGGCGTTGTAGAAGGCGAGCGTGTGGAGCGGAGTCACCTGGGCTGAATATCCGTATGCCACGCTCCCGAGGTCTGTAAGAGTCCATCCCGCGCTCTTCGGGTCCGGAACCGTCGAAGGTGCCATCCCCTTTATGTCAAAGTCCCATTTTGTTCCGAATCCGTAGTCGTAGTAGCGGTTCATGAACTCCTGGGGATGATTTCTGTAATTGTCCAGAGCAAGGCGGGTGAAAACGTAGTTGGACGACATTTCAAGGCCTTCCAGCACTGATATGCTCGTCTTGTGCCTGTTCCTCTCGTAGTCAACGATGTGCCTGTCGTCGGGGAAGTTTTCAATCTTTCCGTGATTGGTCGGAATCCGTGTCCCAAGCCGCACTTTACCGTCCTCCAGCTCGGTCATAAGCCCGACGGTCTTGAAAACTGAACCCGGCTCGGTGGCCTTTGTGAGGGCTATGTTGAGGCTCTCGTCGAATTTTCCGTCAGGACCCTTGTGCAGGTTCACCATCGCCTTCACGGCTCCGGTCTTCACGTCCATCACAATCATACACGCCTCTTCGATGTTCTCGTCGTCCTCGATGTGTTTCCTGACTGCTCTGTCCGCAATGTCCTGAATGTCAATGTCTATCGTAAGGCGCACATCGCTTCCGTTCCGGGCGGCGACGTTCGTGCTGTCCTCGTCCTTCACCCACGCTCCGTTGTCCACTTTCTTCCTCCACTCGACCCCTTCGGTGCCGTAGAGGGCGTAGTTGTAGCTTCCCTCCACTCCGCGGGCACGGGCGCCTTCGTCGTTGCTGCGGACATAGCCGATGGTGCTGCGCGCAAGTTTCCCGTACGGGTATTCGCGGCCGAAATGGGCTGTAATGATGATGCCTCCGATGTGCTGCTTCTCGCAGGCAAGCGGGAGTTTCTTGAGTGCCTGGAGCGTCTCGTAGTCCACATTGTCGGCGATTTTAAGCGTCCTGGGGACTTTGCTTCCGGGAGCGGCGTCACGGCGGCGGAATATCTCGTTTTTCACCTCGGCGGCGTTTGTCCCGTCCTTCAGCACTCCCGGCAGAGCTTCGGCGAATTTCCTCGCGCCGTTTCTCCATTCCCTTTCTTTCTCCACTCCGTTCTTTTCTCCGGTTTTCTTGTTAATGGAGGTATCTTTGGCGTAGTAGTCTTTGCGGACTCCGCAGTCGAGCTCGACGGTGTAGGTCGGGATGGTGATGGCAAGAAGGCGCCCGCGGCAGTCGGTGATGTTGCCTCTCTGGGGCTTTGTGATGTGCTTCTGGGCCTGGAGCTTGAAGTCGCTCATCTCAAGGCACCTCGGGTCTGGTTTCCACACCCAGCGGATGTAGACGACTTTCCCGACGATGAACACTCCGGCAAACAGGAAAAAGATGGTCGCGATGACGAGCCATCTTGCTGCCGGGCAGTTCTTCTTGACCGGTTCCTGTTGCTGTATGTTGTTCATTTTTGCCATTTCGGTTAACTATATTTTAACTTTTGCAAGTATCTGACTTATCTATATATAACCCTTCCCCCTCCAATCAAACTCTCAAATCCCACGCACTTCCTTATTCAATGTTGACGGCCGGCTCCCTGAGGGGCTCAAGCTTCGACCCCGCCTTTTCGAGCATATCCTCCACCGTAGTGTAGCGGTAGAGCGAGACCATCTCCCGGTATTTGCTGGAGTAGATGATTCTCTCTCCGTCCAGCTCCTTCAGTTTCTTCTCCCTCAGCGAAAGCGTCTGGTCGCACCAGATGCTCAGAAGGATGCTCAGCAGCACCACCCCGAAGGCGAAGGCAATCTCTTTCAGCCACCTGTGGGCGCCAATCTTCAGAAGAATGTCGCCGCGTCCGATTGTGAGGAAGGCCTCCACAACCCCTCTCCCTATCTTTTTTAAAATGTTCATCCCTTCCTCCGGATTTAGCGGTTACTCTTCTTTTTGTCGGCATATCCATCCTTTTCAGGAGCGTCCCCGCTGTCCACCTTTTCGGCAATCCTCAGCTTTGCGCTGCGGGCCCTCGTGTTGGCGGCGATTTCCTCCTCCTCGGGCAGAATGGGCTTGCGGTTCACGGCCACAAGCGGCGCGTGGCTCCTTCCGTAGAGGTCCCTGCGCACTTCTCCGTCGATGTTTCCGGCCTTGATGAAGTTTTTCACCATCCTGTCCTCGAGGGAGTGGTAGGTGATGACAACGAGCCTTCCGCCCTTTCGGAGCGACTGCGCCGCGCCGCCGAGGAACTTCTCCAGCGACTTCATTTCCTGGTTCACCTCAATTCTCAGAGCCTGATAGACCCTTGCGAGTTCCTTGTGCTCGGCGAATTTCGGAAGGCACGGCGCGATGGCTTCGTTGAGCTCGGTGGTCGTCCCTATGGCCTTACGCGTGCGTTCGCGAACAATAAGGGAAGCCATCCTGCGGCTTTGGGAGACCTCTCCATAGAGCCTTAGAATCCGCTCCAAGTCCTTCTCGTCCAGGGAGTTGACCAGGTCGGAGGCGGTCAAGGCAGCCTCGGTGTTCATCCTCATATCCAGCGGCGCGTCGTAGCGAAAGGAAAAACCGCGCTCAGCTGTGTCAAATTGATGGGATGAAACTCCGAGATCTGCCATTATCCCGTCTATACCCTCCGGGTAACCCTCGTAGAGGATAAAATTATGTATGAACCGAAAATTGTTTCTGATTAGTTTGAACCTGGAGTCTTCCGGAGCGTTCGCAAGGGCGTCGGCGTCGCGGTCGAAGGCAATGAGCCTTCCCTGGGGGCCCAGCGCCGCGAGTATGCCTCTGGAATGGCCTCCGCCTCCGAATGTGGCATCGGCATAGACCCCGGAAGGGTTCTGCACGAGAGCCTCAATACACTCAGAGAGCATCACCGGACGGTGATAGACAAGGTTGTGATTTTCAGTTTCTTGAGTCATCCGAAGGGCCTCCTATCCAAGATTGGACAGTGCCTCGGCAATTGAGAGATACTCCTCGTCAGAAATCTCGGACGCGGTGAACTTGTCCTTCGCCCAGATTTCAATTTTGTAGTCATTGCCTGAGAACACAACTTCCTTTGTTACACCTATTCTCTCGAGTAAACTCTTCGGGACAGTAAAGCGGCCGACTTTCCCGTCCAGGCAGACCTGGGCGCAGTCGCGCATATACTTCCTCCAGAACGCAGCGTGTTCCTTCTTGAGAAAATTGAGTTTGGACTTCAATTCCTCAGTCTGACGCCCCCATTCCTGAATGGTGTACATCTCAAGGCAATCCTCAAAGAGGTTCTTTTTGATGACGAACCGTTGATCTTCATCGTCACCTTCGAGCAAACCCTTGAAGCCGGCAGGGAACACAAGCCGTCCCTTGTCGTCAACTTTTGCTTCGTATTGTCCGATGAATGATACCATATAAATTTCCTTTTCCTTTTTAGGGCGACCTTCCCGCCGGGGGACGGTTACCTTTTAACGCTACGTTCCGCAAAGGTAGAAAAGTTTTTCCACTTTCTTCCATTTTATTCCAAAATATTCCACAAATTTTTCGGATTTATTCTATATTTGCCCACTGAAATGTCTGGGGCGTGGATTGGAGAATTATTGCGATATGGAGAGTTTGCCC
>CAVAMP010000048.1:0-16193 GCA_963589825.1 Flexilinea sp.
CCTTTCGGCTATGTGGACTCAAAGAAGAAGGAGTCGCCGGAACTCAGGAAATACCGTCTCACAAGAGAGGAGGCGACGAAAAAATATGAAGACGCCCTCGCCGAGGGAAAAACATCTGAGGAGGAACTCGCCTACCTCAAGAGTGAAATGGAGCGCACCACCGCAGAGCACCGCGCCTACAGGGCAAAGGTCTATGAGATGTCCAGCAAAAACTTCGAAGGGGAATACTACCGCCGGATGGAGATGGAATACATCGCAAAGCACACAATCCTCCGCTCGCAGAACCCCGACAAGGAACTCTGGTTTATGTGCGGGGACTTCAACAGCGTTTCCCCGAAGGACAATTTCCACTACAAATGGGGCAACGCGAGCCTTTCGTTCCTCACCCAGCGCTACATCGAGACCGACCTTCCGATGTATTACGACATAGTGGCGGAGCACTATCCCGGGATTTTCTGCAAATCCGTGATGGGAGGAAACAGGATCGACTTCGTCTATGTGACAAAGCCGCTTCTGAAGGCATCCACAAACGTTGTCACCGGCACCGACTGGTACACCAAGCAGACCACCTGGGAGCCGTACCCGCATTTCCGTCTTCCGTCAGACCACATCCCCGTGATGGTGGACTTCAATCTCAATAAAATCAAATAGTTATGGGACTCAGACTGAAAACTGTCCTTCGGATGGGCGTTCTCGCGCCTCTGTGCGCTCTGACGCTTTCCTGCCGCAAGAACACCGACATCGCCCGGAGCGAAACCGTCCGGTTCTACTCCGCCGGCAATCCCGACAAGTCCATCACCTACCTTCAGATTCCGCTTGAAGGGGTTTCGGAGGGGGAAATCTGCATTGAGAGCAACACTCCGGTGGAAGTTGAGACCGTTCTTCCCGTGAAAGACGTTCTCGGCGCGGATCCGTGGATAAGCATCAGCGTCACTCCCGAGGGAGACAGGAACTACACCGTGAAATACAGCGCAAAAGCCCTCAAGGGCGACCTGACTTCGCGCTCGGCCTGCCTTAACGCCACCTCCACCAGCATGTACCTGGGCAGCTACCTTAAAATCTGCCAGGGCTACGACCTTTTCTGGGCGGAGGACGCCGCTGCCGAACACATCCTCAGCGCATCAGCGCCGACATACACAATCGTGACCATCCCCAGCATCGCCGCGACTTCCTACGACTACATCTCCTTCAACGCCTACGCGGTGAACCCGGAGGCGGTTTCGACAAAGGAAGTCTATCCGCTTGAACTCTCCATCCCGGAGGGGACATACTTCGCCCAAACCGGCCTCGAGACCTTCATTCTGGATGTGCCGCTCGCCGACTCATTCGGAGACTCGAATCTTCTGTACCTGCCATTCAGAAGCGTCGCGGACGGTTTTTCGTCCGAAACTACGGTGACTTTCCGCAGCGCCTACTCAGGAGAGACCCCACCCACGCTGCACATCGGGAACATAAAGGTTTACAAGGTATCCGACCAGCTCAGAGAAGTGCTTGACGGCGGCGACTATGAGGAAATGGGCGGCGAAGACATTGAAGTTGAATAACTCCTGACGGACTGAAGAAAAAAGGAGTATGAAAAGAATATACACAGCAATTCTGCTTTCCATGGTTTTCTGCGCCGGGGCTTTCGCCCAGAGCCGGAAAGTCAGCGGAAACATCACCGACGAGGGGAACTCTTCCCTCCCGGGAGCGATAATTATGGTGAAAAACGCCTCGGGAGAGGTCAAGCAGACCTCGACTGCCGACAGCGGAGGTAACTACTCAGTTCTCTGCGACAAGGGTGACACGATTGAGTTCTACTATCTCGGCTTCGACGACCAGAAAATCCCGTTCAACGGGGAGAGCCGTCTGGATGTGAAGATGGCGCAGAGCGCCGCCACCAAGCTTGACGACGTGGTTGTCATCGGATATGGAAGCGTGAAGAGTTCGGACCTCACGGGAAGCGTCGCCAACGTGAAGATGGGCGAACTTCGCGACTCCCCTCTCTCCTCCATCGACCAGGTAATCCAGGGCAGGGTTGCGGGCGTGGACATCATGTCCACCTCAGGAGACCCGGGAGCGACGACCTCCATCCGAATCAGGGGGACACGTTCGATCAACGCCTCCAACGAGCCTCTGATTGTGGTTGACGGGGTTATGGATGCCGTCTCCGACCTCAACGACATAAACCCGGCGGACATCGAGTCGGTGTCCATCCTCAAGGATGCCTCCTCCACCGCCATCTACGGCTCGCGCGGAAGCAACGGAGTCATTCTCATCACGACCAAAAGCGCGTCGGAAGTGGGCGGAGTCGCCTCGAATTTCGCCATAACCTTCAAAGCTACGGGCGGATTCTCTCAGCTTCCCTCGAAGCTCGACATTATGGACGCCACCGAGTTTGCGGCCTACCGCGACGAGATGGCCCAGTACTCCTACCTCTACACCAAGATAACCCCCCAGACCCCGATTTCCTCGAACATCTACAAGAATCCGTATGCTCTGAAGGAGAAATCCACCGACTGGATTGACGAAATCACACGCACAGCCCCCTATCAGGACTACCTCATTTCGATGAACGGATTTTCGGGAAACACGAAATACTATTTCTCCGTGGGCTACAACGACAAGCAGGGAATCATCAAGCGCAGCGGTCAGAGAAGGGTCAGCATCAATTTCAACGGAACTTCCCAGCCTCTGAAGTGGCTCACCTTCAACTACAGAACCAACTACGCCTACCGAATCAACGACGAGAACCTCGCCTCCATCGGCGGCACAAGCATCTACAACTCGGCGATTTACCTCTCCCCGTTCACTCTTCCCGAGAGCAAGTACAACAGCCTCAGCCCGTCGGGCACAAAGGTATCCAACCCGGCCCAGCACATTGCAAAATCCACCAACGAGACCCTCAGGAGTATGCTCACAATTGCAGGAAGCGCCGAGGCGGCAATCCTCAAGAACCTCAAGTTCAAGACCCAGGTTTCCTTCTACCGTTTCGACCGCCTCAAGCACAGCTACTACCCTTCCACCCTTCCTACCCGTGAAGACGGACAGGGCGGACAGGCCTACAAGCAGCACTACACCGAGCACAAGGTAACCTTCGACAACACCCTTAACTACTGGACCAGCTGGGGCAACCACAACTTCTCCGCCATGATCGGCTCGTCGCTCTACGACTTCACGAGCGCAGCAATCAGCCTCCTGGGACAGGGCTACCTCGTGGACGACGTGAAATGGAACAACCTCAACGCCGTCACCGACAAGAACACCTATTCCGCCTCTTCGAGCGCCACGGAGAAACGCACCCTTTCCTTCTTCGGGAGGGTCAACTACGACTACCTCAAGCGCTACTACGCCACCCTGACGGTCCGCACGGACGGAGCGTCCAACTTCGCCGCGAACAAGAAATGGGGGCTCTTCCCTTCACTGGCACTCCGCTGGAACATCTCGGCGGAAAAATGGATGAGAGGCGCGTCGAATGTGGACGAACTTTCCCTCAAGCTCAGCGCCGGCCGCTCCGGAAACGACGCAATCGGCTCCTATATGTCTTCGGCTCAGCTGAGCACCACGACCGGCGGCTACCTTTTCGACGGGCAGCAGCCTGTGGCCTACTACCCGTCAAGGATTGACTCCCCGGATCTAACCTGGGAAAAGACAGACCTTGTGAACCTCGGCCTGAGCGGTTCGTTCCTCAACTCCCGTCTTTCCTTCAACCTTGAGGGCTACATTTCCCGCACCTCAGATCTTCTTCTCTGGGTCAACACTGCCCAGTCCACCGGTTACTCAAGCCGCCTGAAGAATGTCGGAATAACCTCCAACAAGGGAGTGGAACTCACCGTCGAAAGCCGCAACATCGTAAAGCGCAACTTCATCTGGAGCACATCATTCTCCATCTCCCACAACACCCAGACGGTGGAGGACATAGGCTCGGAAAACTACATCAAGGCCTACTCCGCCCCTGAAACCGGATATATGATGTACGGATATGTCAAGGGCTACCCTCTCAACTCGCTCTGGGGCTTCCAGTACGCCGGAGTGTGGAAAAGCGACGAGGAGGTGGAGAGGAACAAAGTCACCAGGGCACGCGCCACAAGGACCGCCACCAGCTCCCTGGGCTACCCGACCTACGTTGACATCAACCACGACGGTGTGCTCAACTCCGACGACATAATCTACCTCGGAAACGCCGACCCTATCGTCTACGGAGGCCTTCAGAACACCTTCCGCATCAGGAAATTCACCCTCGGCGTCTTCTTCGCCTACTCGCTCGGCGGCAAAATCTTCAATTTCTCCGAGCTTTATATGGCAGGCGGTGCCCGGACAAACCAGTACCGCTATATGATCAACGCCTGGCATCCGGTGAAAAACCCCGACTCCGATCTTCCGAGAGCGGGAATCCTGGACGGAGCGGATATGCATA
Organism: Flexilinea sp.; assembly: GCA_963589825.1. Taxonomy (GTDB): domain Bacteria; phylum Bacteroidota; class Bacteroidia; order Bacteroidales; family UBA932; genus Cryptobacteroides. Next base: position 4,397 of record CAVAMP010000048.1, read on the forward strand.
GCGAGAGAATGATCCACGACGCCTCCTACCTCCGTCTGAAGAGCGTTTCGCTCGGCTACAACATCAACCTGCGCCGTTCGAAGGTCATCCGGGAAATCGCCCTGACGCTTTCCGGAGAGAACCTCTACCTGTGGAAGCGCTACAACGGCTTTGACCCGGACGTTTCCAACAGCAGCGACAAGGGTACGATACGAAGAATGGACCTCGGAGCCTACCCTAAGCCGAGGACGGTCATTTTCTCAATCCAGATGAAATACTAGCCAAGATGAAAAAGATTATAAATATACTTCTGCCTGCCCTCGCCCTGCTCGCACTTCTCCCCTCCTGCCTCAAGGAAACGGGAGGATCGGTGGTGCGTCCGGACGAATTCTACAAGAACGAGGAGCAGTGCACGGCGGCCCTGAACAGCTGCTACATCCCCCTGAAGAGCATCTACTCCTTCCAGTTTCTGATGGCGACCGAAGGCGTGACGGATCTTGCCTCGGCGAACAACTCCGCCCAGTATGACGCGAAACTCATGATAAGCCCTTCCGGCTGCGGCTGCGGAACCACCGTCTGGCAGCAGTGCTACATAGGAGTGCGCAATTCCAGCGCCTGCGTCCACGGCATAGAGAACTCCCCGATGGGTGAAAAGGAAAAGGCTCCGCTTCTTGCCGAGGCGAAAATCGCCCGTGCGTTCTACTACTACCTTCTCACAAGCTTCTTCGGCGATGTCCCCTTCTACAGGGACTTTGTCAGTTCGGAGGAGGATGTGAAACGGATTTCGGCGCTGCCGAGAATGGACGCGTCCGAGACTCGTGAATCCCTAATCGAAGAACTTGAAGCCTGCGTCCCGGACTGCTCCCAGGTGAGGACCTGCGATATAGAGGGCAACAGGATGGGAGGCGCTATGGGCTGGATGCTGATTGCCAAGATGGCTATGTGGAACAAGGAATGGACGAGGGCGCTTGAAGCCATCTCCCACCTCGACAGCATCTACGGAAACATCACTGACTACTCCCTCGACGACATTCCGTTCAGGATGAAGAACACTCCGGAGTCCATTTTCGAGATTCAGCACGAATATGAGGCTGGCGGGATCGACTACACGGCAAGCTGCGCCTCCGCCCTTATGCCATATCCGCGCACCCAGGGCACCTGCACCTACAACAATGTGGACATCCCCGAGCTCGGCGATATGGCAACCTGCTGGAACCCGGTAAGGCCCACGACATATATGAAGAACACCGTGATGCCTTCAACCGTCAGCGATGGCCGCAGGGATATGAATATGGTTTCCTCCTGGAACGGGCACAGTTTCACCAACACCTGGATGGGTCCGAAGTTCTGGTGCTACAATATGTATGCGTCAAAGGACGACAACAACTACCCGGTTTTCCGCTATGCGGACGCCGTTCTGATGGCCTCCGAGTGCTACTGCGAGACCGGGGAATACGACAAGGCCATAGAGCGTTATGATGCGGTCCGCACCCGCGCCGGAGCCTCGACCTACGGTGCCTTCAAGTCCTACACCCGTCTTCTTGAGGAAATCCGTAAGGAACGTGGGAGAGAGCTTTTCGGAGAATTCCAGCGCAAGTTCGACCTCGTCAGGTGGGGAAAATGGTATGAATATACCCTTCTCTACAACACCTACTCCCTTGTGCAGGAGAACATACAGCCGTGCCACGAGTACTACCCGATTCCTGACGAACAGGTCAAGGCTTCCAACGGAGCGCTCGACAACGATGAATACGCGAAATATGGCCTTTAGAAAAGAAGACAGATTATGAAAAAGTACGATATGAAAAGATATTTTGTCGCTGCGGCTCTGCTGCTTGGACTGGTCGCCTCTTCGTGCCAAAAGGCCGCGGAATTCGAGCGTCCGCTCGGGCTTCTCTCGCGCCTGACCTCTCTCGAAAGTTCGGCGGGAGACACGCCGGTGCTTGTTTTCAGCAACACCGACTGGACAGCATCGCTCACTTCCAAGGTAAAGTGGGCGGGACTTGACCGGCTCAGCGGCTCGGGCTGCTCTCAGGTGCATTTCCAGTACGGGGAGAACTACGGAAGAGCACGCAAAGTCGGAATAGCCTTCGAGGCCGCAGGCGGAATGAGGGACACGGTCTTTATGGTGCAGGCCGCAGGTCAGACCGACCCGGTTCTGGAGTTCGTCACCTCTTCGGAAACCGTTTCCGCTGAGGGCGGAGAAGGGAAATACGCTCTCAACTGCGACCTTGTCTATGACATTGCCGACGTGAAGGCGGAAGTGCGCTACCACGAGGGCGAGGGCTGGATTGAGGTCGGGGAGATTTCTCTTTCCCAGGTCAGCATCACCTCTCTTCCCAACTCCGGCAGTTCTGCCCGCAGCGCTGACATAGTCCTCACCCACACGGACGGGAACGGGGAGAAGATTTCCTCTTGGATTACTCTCACACAGGCTTCAAAATAACACATTGAAACATAAATTGTTATGAAAAAGATATTACTACCTCTCGCCTTACTGGCAGCGCTGACATCCTGCTCGGAGCTGCTTGACGACGCGGAGTATGTGGGAATAGACGAGCTGGGGCTCAAGAGTTCGTCTATCACAGTGGGCGAGGAGGAAGGCACCGGCAGCGTGCGCCTTTACTGCAACCGCCACTGCGATGTGAGTCTTCTTGACTCCGCAGACTGGTTCCGGCTTCTTGACAGCGAGGCCGACGGGGATAAGGACATCCGCTTCGCCTACACCTACAACGACAACTATCCGCGCAGAGTGAGGGTTCTTTTCACCACCTCCACCCGCCGCGACACCCTCACCGTCCTTCAAAAGGGTCTGCTCGAAGAGGGTTTCTCCCTCAAGAGTTCAAGTTCGCTCGTTTCGGGAGAGGGCGGAGACTGCCTCATCCCGATAAGCCTCGCTTCTGACAACCGCTCGCTTGATTTCACCGTCAAATACCTCAGCGGAGAGGGATGGATTGAGGACTGCTCGCTCGAGGGCGAGGACATCCGCGTCAAGACGGCAAAGAACGAAGGCAGCTCCGTAAGGCGCGCCCGCATTCTCATCAAATGGACAAACGGCTGGGGCGAGACCACCTCAAAGACCCTCCAGATCACCCAGACCTCCGTTTCCGGGGAAGTGGCTGCGGAGAAAAGCTTTGAAGATGTCCGCGCACTTGCAACCGGAGAGGCTGAGGCCATCGTGGAGTCCTGGTCAATAACCGGATATGTCGTCGGGTCCAGAAACGAAAACGCAGGAGAGTGCTTCACGGAGGAAATCGGCTACATCGACTACGACAGCAACGAGACCACCGTCTATCTCGAAAGCCTTGACGGGAAATACGGCCTCAGGCTCATCACCTCCTCCCCGGACGAGAACCTCTTCGAGGAAAACACGAAGGTGACCCTGCTGCTTGAGGGGGCGCTCCTAAAAAAGAGCAACGACCCGGAAAGATACGACATTCAGGAAGTGACCTCCGCGATGATACTTTCCTCCTCCCAAGTGGAAGCGTCCGAGATTCCATCGAAGCGAATGCACATTTCAGAGCTTCAGGACAGCGACCTCTATACCCGCGTAAGCCTTCTTGACTGCGAAATTCCGGTGCGAAAAGGTTCCCTCACCCCTGTAAACGAGGGCTACACCACCCTTTTCGGAGCGAACAAAATAGCGAAATACCCCCGTCTTATCAGAGACATTGAAGGAAAGAGCCTCTATATGTTCACGAACATCACCTGCTCCTACCGCCGCACCGGAGAAATGCTCCCGGGAGGCAGCGGAACGGTGAGCGGAGTGCTCGTACACGAGAAATACCGCCCGTTCAACGACGAGGACTCCTCTCTTGAGAGCGAATGCGGCAACATCGGGCGCTACCAGATCCGCCACCTCCACCGCTCGGACATCGACATAGACAAGTCTTTTGACAACGGATTTTCCGCTCTTCTGACGGAGTACCGCTACATCAAGCACCCAGGCGAAGTGAACCCCGAGGGAAGGTGGTATCCGACCTACGGCGACAACGGCTGGTTCACCCAGACCAAAGAAACGTACTGGTACACCAAGAACGGCTACCACACCAAAGGCTGGCCTGCCAACGACTACTCCTACCTCGGCCCTTGCGGAACGGGCAACAAAGGCAACCTCAACGGTTTCGGAATCATACTCGAGGACGGAACGAACTACGGCATCACCGACACCGACACCAACACCGACGGCAAGGGCAGCAGTTCTTCCGTTACGGCAGCCATCTCCTGGACCAGCACCCAGTGGTACAAGAGAGCGAGCGGACAGTATGAGTCCTGGCTGGTGAATTTTTCAACGAAGGGGATTTCGAGCGACCGGGTTTCGATGCAGCTGAGCATAATGAACATCCAGCAGAGTGACGGAAAGCCTTACTCGCCGCGCTATTGGAAGGCGCAGTGGTCCCTTACGGGAGACATCGACACTGCCTCCGACTGGACCGACATCGGCGAGGAGTTCACCGTGCCTGACATCGTGTATTGGAATAATACGCTTCTAAACCAGTGCTCGGGGCACAAGCAGATGGACTTCCCTCTTCCGCAGGAGATTCTGGACAAGGACAACGTCTATATCCGCATCCTTCCGGCAAATTCCAAGGGATCGGACGGCTACGGCTACGCCAACACCAACTTTAAAGCCGGCACGGCGCAGAACAACATAAACTACTTCGCCATAAGATACAATAAGTAGCGGAGAGACTCCATAAAAGAATACAAATAAACAATTATAAATCAACTAACTACAACAGCATTATGAAACGGAACAGATTTTACTGTGCGCTGGCAGCAGCGGCAATGGTTCTGCCTCTTTCCTGCAGCAAGGACATTGCTGAGGCCACGGAAGCGGGGAGTTCGCCCGCCCAAGCCTATGAGGGCGTAAGCGTGGACTTCCACACTGCATTCACAAAGACCTCCCTCGGAGAGGTGGAAGGGGGAAGCGCCCAAGTCCTCTGGGAAGCGGGGGACAAGATCAAGGTGATGGGCTACTACACCGAGGACGAGACCGAAAAGCAGTTCTCAGTGGAAGCCACGGCCAGTGCCGCCGGCGCTTCAGCGGTTTTCACCGCAGTGGTCCCGGTGAACGCCACAGACATCTATGCGGTCTATCCTTCAGATGCCTGCACGGCTCTCAGCAAAGATGCTGACGGCAATGTTTCCATTCCGGTTGTAATCAACCAGAACTCCCGCGGAACCGCCTTCAAGGACGCGCACTACTGCGTAGCGAAAACCACTCTTGCAGAGAAGACTCTCCTTTTCAAGAATGTCTCATCCATCATCTGCTTCGAGATTGAGGACGCGAAAAATTTTACCTCTCTTGGATGTCTTCAGTATATGGCGCTGGACATAGCCCCTGTTTACGGCACGCTTCCGGTGTCCTTCGCCTCCAACGGCAACCTTTCCTTCGGCACTCCTACCGGGACTGACCGCGCCGCCAACATGGGAGAGTCAAAACTTTCTGCCGGCAAACACTATTTCTCCGTGCTTCCGGCGAACTACGCCTCAGGTTTTGCAATAAACTGCAACTACTTCGACGACCCTGCAGTCCTCTACAAAAAGGCGGCTGACCTTTCCTCTCCGACAATTCTCGACATCGGGAAAATTGACGGCAAGCTCCAGAAGGACTTCTATGTGACAGTTGCGGGCGCAGGGCAGAAGAACGGAAAAGACTGGGCGAACGCGATGGGCCGCAACGAGTTCGTTTCCGCCCTTGCAACAAAAACCGGCGAGAGCGCCACTCTCGCCCTTGAGAAATATCTTCAGATTTGGATTTATAAAGGCACAGCCTTCCATCTCGGAGCCGGCACCTACATCCTCGGGGATGAGGCCACCGGAGGCCTTGAGGTGGGCTTTGCGGGTGCCAACGGCTCAAACTTCTGCCCCATCAGCATCCTCGGAGGCTATCCTGAGGCCGGCGGAGACACCCGCGACATCTCGGCGAATGTCACCAAATTCTCCGGAGACGGCAAATACCACATCCTGAGCGTGCGTGACCGCGCCCGCCTCGACATTGACGGCATCACTTTCTGCAATGCTTTCTTTAGCGGAGAGTGCAGCGACACCGCCACCAGGATGGGAGCCGCGCTGTTCCTTTCCGACAGTTTCAAGAACACGAACACTGACACCAACAGAGATAACTACAAGAAGGGTGCTGCAAGAGTATACCTCACCGACTGCATTTTCGAAAACAACCGCAACGAAAGCAGCAACACTGGAACCTATTTCGGCGGAGGCTCTGCAATCGCCATTCAAAAGGGATATCTTCACGCCAACCGCTGCACTTTCCGGAACAACTACGACAAGGGCTACATCGGCTGCATCACCACCTGCGGAAACTACGAGTACGAAAATCTCCCGAGCGAACTTTTCTTCAACGCCTGCCTTTTCGAAGGCAATGTCACGGGGACTTCAAAAAACAGTACGGGACACGTGATTCATCACGAGGCAAAGGGTTTTCTGCTCGGAATATACAACTGCACCTTCCACGCCAACAACACTGCGGCAGAAGACAATGTTGTCCACAATTCCAATGTAATCAACATCAAACGTTCATCCATTATAGCCAACACCACCATTTATCAGTCAACATATGACCCGAAATTAGCATGGACCGGTTATCCGATCAGAATTAACGGAAGTGTCAAAGGTCTCAACCGACACATTTTCGCCAACAACATCTTCCAGTCCGTCCCTGACAGCAACGGCGAAGGAGACTATCGCTCATTTTCGCTTGTCAATGCATATACTGCGGCTCAAGACGGCAGAGTGTATCTCAAAGGCAACAATGTAATGTCGACAATACTTGGTAAAAAGACAGAATCTGACGGAATGTATAAGACAGATGCGGACGAGACACTTTTGGGCAGCAAGAACCTCCAGATGACCTGGAACGGGAGCCTTGGCGTCTTCGAGTGGAACAGCGGCGAGACCCGCTACACCAATATGACCCTTGAGAAGATGAAGGAAATTCTCAAGTCTTCTGATCTTGACAATGCGGACGCTACAACTTCCTCTTTCACCTGGGGTAAGACATTCTACAACTGGCTTGTGGACATCGATGCCGTTGACAAGGATGCCACCGGCGCCACCCGCCCGGCAAATGGCTGGCTCGCAGGTTCATATCAGCAGAACTAATCAGAGAGATGGTATGAAACCGGCATTAAGGTCAATACTGAGTTTAACCGCCGCCCTTGGGGCGCTGCTCCTGCCCGGCTCTTCCTGCAAGAAGGCCGAGACGGCGGAGATTGCCGTGGAGGACATTGTCCTTAGCGACTCTTCGCTTGAACTCACAGTGGGTCAGAGCGCGACGCTTTCCGCTACGGTGCGCCCCGCCGATGCCACCGACCCTTCCGTCGAGTGGTCCTCCACAAAGCCGGGCGTGGCCTCAGTGGACTCCGAGGGCAAAGTTTCCGCCCTGTCGCAGGGTCACGCCTACATTGTCGCCCTAAATGCGGCCTCTGGCGCGAAGGCTTCCTGCCTTGTGAGCGTAAACCCGATTCCCGCCTACGAGGTCAGTGTTTCGACTATGGACGGCACCCCTGTGGGCGATACACTCTACGCCTACCCGGGGATGCAGGTACGCCTGAGCGTTTCTTCCGGCGACTCGAAGGAGCATCAGTACAGCTGGGAGTGCCCGGAGGGGATAAGTTTCTCCGACGGAGCCCTTTCAGTGGGAGCTGAGGCGCTCTCCCCTTCAGAAGGCTATCTGCACTGCTCCTCCCGGAGTGTCCGCGCAGTGAGTGAGGACGGATTCTACGCGGAGTTCGCCGTAGTTTCCAACATCTCCTCCACCTTCCTTTTCGGCTCCACGGAATATGAGAAAGGCGCAAGCCTCTCTCTTTCCGACGGGAAGTCCTACTCCCTTTCTCTTCTCTGGGACAACGGGAGCGACACCCTACAGATCCTTCCGGCGGAGTCCTACTCCATTTCCTCTTCCGACAGCGCGCTCGTCGCTGCGGAGCCAGAGGACGGGAAGTGGCAGCTCAACGCAGCGGCAGGACGTGACGGCGAGGCGACCCTTTTCCTCGCGTTCGGAGACTTCACCCCGGCAACTTTCGCCACAGCCTCCGTCGCCATCAACCCGGACTACGACAGCTCCGTCTCCCCATACCCGTACAGGGAAGACAATGATTATTAAAAAAGGACACAACAATGAAACAAAATAGCAAAATATACGAAAGCCCCGCGCTGACCTCCGACATTGTCAGCGTGGATGCAGGCTTCTGCGAAAGTACCAAAATGAACGCCTGCTCAATCGAAGGCTATCTCTATGAAACCGACGAAGACTGGTAGACCCGGCGCTATGCAAAGCATCAGAAAAATTCTATTCGGAGCCGCGCTCTCTCTTTTGTTCGCGGCTCCGCTTTCCTCCGCTCTTTTCGAGGCTGAGGGACGCGATCTTCGGGTACTCTACTGGAACATCCAGAACGGGATGTGGTCCGACCAGGGGAACAATTACGACAATTTCGTCGAGTTCGTCCGGAGCAACGACCCGGATGTCTGCGTCTGGTGCGAGGCCGAGTCCCGCTACAGGACTGACACCGCCGACAAGATGGCGGGCTGCGAAGAGGCCTACCTTCCCTGGAACTGGGACCTTCTCGCGCGCCGCTACGGCCACAGCTATGTGCTCGTCTGCGGCAAAAGGGACACGTTCCCGCAGGTAATCACCTCCAAATATCCCCTGCGGATTGTCAAGAGAGTCACCGGAAACGGCTCTGACATCATTGTCGTTCACGGGGCCGGATGGGCTCAGATTGACCTTGGAGGAAAGACTCTGAATGTCGTTACGCTTCACACCTGGCCGCAGAAATACGCATACTTGGCTATAGACCAGGCCGCGAGCGCAAAGCGTCAGGAAGGGGACGAGTTCAGGGCAAAGGAAATGGAATATATCTGCTCCGAGACCATCGGGACCATCCCCGGGGCGGAGAAGCAATACTGGATGATGCTCGGGGACTTCAATGCCATTTCCCGGGTGGACAACTCAGTTTACGGTCGCCAGGAGGACGACAAGGCATTCCTCGTGCACGACTACATCGCGGAAAACACCCCGTACATTGACGTCGTGGAGCGGTTTCACGAGGGAGATTTCCAGAAAACGACTCTCTCCGGAAAAAGAATTGACTTTGTCTATATGACGGCTCCGCTTTTCCGTAAGGTCCGCTCAGCAGAAGTCATCACAACAGGCTTTGCCGAGTCTTCACGCGATCCGCGCGACCTCCACAATTTCTGCAATCCGTCCGACCACTACCCGATACTCGTCACCCTTCGTTTCTAAGAAGACATAGTTCACACACACAAAGAAACTCCGGCGGGGACTTTCCTGCACACAAAAAAGGGAGATGATTTCAGTCATCTCCCTTTTTCGTGCGGAGGGGAAGAGGTTGAATAAAATTATGCGATTTCTGCGCGTGCTACGGAGTCCTTGTAGTACTTCTGGTTTACGAAGACATCCTGCTTGTACGGATTGATGTGACGCTTGCGTGACTGGTAGATGATGTAGCCGAGAGCGATGACATTCACTGCGAGAGCGGCTGCGCTCATAACCGTCATTGCGGTAGGGTCTGCGTTGACGCTTGTGCCTTCGGCGATGCCGTTGAGGGTGCCGTCAGCGTAGAGCGAAGGAAGGACGCACCACTTCGTGTGCATAAATCCGTTCGGCTCGACGAGCTGGAAGAGCGGGAACACCTGGGCGAACATACACCAGATTGCGAGGGTGTTCGCGCGGTTCATAATCCAACCTCCTCTGTTCCAGCAGAGAGCTGCGATTGTAGGGGCGAGAAGAAGCGCCACGCCGCAGTACCAGGAGTGGGTCGGGAGACAGTTGTAGGTGTAGGCGAAGTTCCAGACGTCATAGACAACGATATAGACCCAGGTCATATCCGGCCAGATCATATCCTTCTTGTCCTTGGAAGCATAAACGCTCCACCAAGCGGTCATACAGAAGATGTTAAGAATGCCGGCGATGCCGTTCATAACATTGTGCCATCCGCCGTAGAGCCATACGTTCTCGTCGGAAAGATACCAGTGGTACCAGCCCTTGTAGGCGGTCTCAAAGTCGGAAGCGACTGCGATGAGGATGTTGATTGCCACGATGATGAACGGGAACGGTTTGAACCAGTGCTGTTTGCCGATGCCCCAGCCGTATTTGATCATCATAAAGCCGATGCACCCGGTGAGAGCCGCATAGACTTTGGCGTAGTGGAACCAGCCGTTCATATAGACGTATGTCGGGTTGGTGGTTGCCCACTCTGCACCCATGGCGGCACCGATCTGGATGGCTACGAAATAGGCGGTGAGAGCAAGAGGAAGAGCGAGGAACATAAAAATTCCGCCCCATTTGGTTCTGCGTGAGAACTCATTGAGAAGTATGAGCCCAAGGAGGACTCCGAACAATGCGAGCCACTGATAGACTGCAAGGTCCCCATAGACGTGGAATAACATAGTGATTGTTATTAGTTTATAATGTTTTATGGTTTCTGCGTTTCGCTCAAAGGGCAAACGCGACAACAAATTTAGTAAAATTTATTCTAATACCAATATAACCGCACAACGCAGCAGACCGCTTTTATTTTAGCTCTGACTCATATCTATCAAGAGCCTCTGCCATCAGCGCCCGCCCCTTCTCGGCAATCTCCTCGCCCTTGGCGTAGTCGGTGATGGTGGAATAGGCGTCGAAACTCATTTTGACGAGGATTTCGGGCTTGTAGGCCTCAATCTGGAGGGAGGCAATCGTGCGGAGCATCAGCGAGAACGTGCGCGAAAGTATGGAGTAGTAGTTGTCGTCCTCAAGGAACGGCATCTTCTCCCCTGCCGCGGCGCTCTTGAGCTCCTTCACCCGGGCGGAGGCCTTGCGGCTCTGCTGAAGGGCGGCGCGTGTCTCGTCGCCGAGGGTTTTCACCATATCCAGCACAGAAAGTCCCTTTTTCGCGGAGACAGTTTCCAGAATCGAGGATATTTCCTCCTTGAGCTCCGGATCCTCGGCACGTGCCTTCTCAATGCGGGTTATATAGTCCGCAATCCGCTCAGAGTCAAGCTGATTCACATCGAAAGAGGCGAGAATGTCGTGACCGTTTCGGGGAACGATGCTGAATGGGGCCGTGTTCACCGCTCCCCCGTCGATGAGGGTGTGACGGCCGTAGCGCACAGGGCGGAAAAGCGAAGGGATGGAGATGGAGGCGCGAACCGCGTCGAAGAGTTTTCCGGATGAGAAAACGACTTCCTCGCCGGTGTAGAGGTCGGTTGAGACGGCGCGGAAAGGAATCCGCAGGTCCTCGATGTTCACGTTAGGCACCACCTTCTTTATGGCATCGATGACCCTCTCCCCTTTCACAAGGTAGCTTTTGCTGACGGAGATGTCCAGCAGCGAGAGCAGCTTGTAGTTATTTAGACGAAAAAGCCACTTTTTGAAGTCCTCAAGCCCGCCTGCGGCATATATTCCGCCCACGAGCGAGCCGATGGAGCAGCCCGCGACGGAGGTGATCCTGTACCCTCTGCGCTCAAGTTCCTCAATGCCGCCGATGTAGGCGAATCCGCGCGGGCCTCCGCTTGAAAGCACCAGCGCAACGTCCTTGGTCTTTTGCATATTAGTTTGTCTGTCTATTAATATGTTCAGCTTTCGCAAGTAAACGAATTGTTCGATTGTCGTAATTCCTGAGGCAAAATTACAAAAATCTTGTTAACTTTGCATCCGCTTTCGCCCTGGGGAGTCATTCTTCAGCGGAAAAAGCAATCACGCTGCGGGCGTGTTGTAATTGGTAGCCAAGCCAGACTTAGGATCTGGTGCCGTAAGGCGTATGGGTTCGAGTCCCTTCGCCCGCACAAAAAA
>CAVAMP010000049.1:0-16134 GCA_963589825.1 Flexilinea sp.
CAGTCAAGGCCCTTGCGGGCAAAGCCGCAGTGCACCTAATAGTAGCCCAAATCAAAGGCTACAGCCTCTATCGTCTGGACGAAGTGGCAAGATAAAGCGATCTTCCCCGTAATCCTTTATTGGACTCTGTGTCTATAGTTCTTTTTGTCCATTTTTCGCTACTTTTTGTAAATGCCGCTGTGCGGCATAGATATTGATTAACGCCATAGCCTTTTGTGCAGGGGTGATTTGCTGAGATTGCAAAGCGCTGATGCACAAAAGGTTGTGTTTTCTTTGGAGTGCCCGATCGGGGCTCCGGCTTTAGCCTTCGGAAAGAAAATGGGACTCTGCTTGATTTTTAGTGTAGTAACAATATATAGGTATGAAAGAAAAAATTGTTTGCGGATTTGCAGCGGCCGCTATGCTGCTCCTACCTCTGGGCGCTGAGGCTCAGTACAAGGACAAGGCGGCCACCAAGGCAGAAAATCCGAAGTCGGAGACTGAGCTCATTCTCGAGAAGGCCGACTCAAGCGAGGAGGCTGTAGTGATTTCACTTGAGCAGGCTCTTAAAATCGCGCTTAGCGAAAACATCGCAGTGAAGGTGGCTGACAAGGAGATTGAGAGGACGAAATATGCCAAGAGGGGCACCTACGCCGCTCTCTTCCCGCAGATTGACGCGAGCGGCTCGTTCCAGAGAACCATCAAGAAGCAGGTGATGTATATGGACTTTGACACCAGCAGCTTAACTGGCGGCTCTTCATCTTCAGGCGAAGGCGAGGGTTCATCCTCTTCCGGCAGCAGCTCATCATCCTCCGCATCCTCTTCTTCTGCAAGCGGCGGACTTGAGGTGGGCCGTTGGAACACCTGGAGCGCCGGAGTGAGCGCATCGATGCCGGTTGTGAATGCCCAGCTTTGGAAAAGCATCAAAATCTCCGGGATGGACGTGGAACTTGCCGTTGAAAAGGCCCGCTCTTCCCGTCTTGAGATGGTAAACTCCGTAAAATCAGCCTATTACGCAGTTCTTCTTGCAAAGGAATCCTTCGACGTTTACAAGGAGGTCTATGAGAACGCGATGACAAACTTCGCCGAGACCGAGAAAAAATACAACGTCCAGAAGGCCACCGACCTTGATATGGCCCGCGCAAAGACTACCGTTGCGAACGCGATTCCGAACGTGTATAACGCCGAAAGTTCCATAATCCTCACCCTCTGGCAGCTCAAGGCCGTTATGGGAGTGGACCTGGAGATGAACATCGACGTTGAGGGCCGTCTTGAGGACTACGCCGAGTATATGACCTGCGCCATCACAAGTTCCGACACCATTTCCCTGGACCGCAGCTCCACAATGAAACAGCTTGAAATCCAGGCGAATGAGCTTGCGCAGACCATCAAGAACCAGGAACTTGCATACGTTCCGACCCTTTCCCTCGCGTTCAACTACAGCTACAACGCGATGGCGAACGACTTCAATTTCAAGGAATACAAATGGACCCCGTATTCATACGCCGGCATCTCTCTTTCCATCCCTATTTTCTCGGGCGGAAAGAGGCTCAACCAGGTGCGTCAGGCGAAGAACAACTATGAGCAGATGCGCCTCCAGATGACCTCCACCGAGAGGAACCTGCGCATCGCCATCCGTCAGTCCCTCAATACGATGGAGACGAATGTGAAGAGTTACGACGCTGCCCTCGACGCGGTGACTTCAGCCGAGAAGGCCTACAGCATCGCCGAGAAATCCTATGAGGTGGGAAGGGCGACTCTGACCGACCTCAATGACGCTCAGCTTGCCCTCACGCAGGCGCGCCTCACCCAGTCCCAGGCCGTTTACAACTACATCGTCGCAAAGGCTCAGCTGGAGCAGAACCTGGGTTACGACTTTACTGAAGACGGACAATCATTATAATTGAAGAAAAAACAGACAAGATATGAACAAGACAGTAAAAAACATCGCATTCGTTGCAGCCGTCCTCGCCCTGGCCTCCTGCGGGAACTCAGGCAGCAAGAGCAGTGAAGGCACCTCTTCTTCTGAGGCGACCGCTACAGAGGCAGCAGCCGAAGAGGCTCCAATCGTGACCGTCCAGACGGTTTCCATTCAGGACGTTCCACAGACTTCAGTTTACACCGCAACCGTGGAGCCGTACGCAAAGAACAACATCGCTCCGCAGTCATCTCTGAGGATTACCAAAATCAACGTTGAGGTGGGCGATTTCGTCCGCGCAGGACAGGTGCTCGCCGAGATGGACCGCCTTTCCCTCCAGCAGGCCGAACTTCAGATGAAGAACAACGAGACCGAATACAAGCGTCTCCAGGGTCTTTATGACGCCGGCGGACTCTCCAAGAGCGACCTCGATGCCGCAGAGCTCACCTACAAAGTCAGCAAGACCAACTACGACAACCTTCTCCAGAACACGATTCTCCGCAGCCCTATAAACGGTGTGATTACAGCCCGCAACTACGACAAGGGCGATATGTTTACGATGGGTCAGGCCATCTACACCGTAGAGCAGATTACTCCGGTGAAGCTCCTCGTGGGCATCTCCGAGAGCGAATACACCTCCGTAAAGAAGGGCAACGAGGTCAGCATCACCGTTGACGCGTTCCCGGGAAGGACTTTCACCGGCAAAATCAACCGCATCTATCCTACAATCAACGAGACCACCCACACCTTCAATGTCGAGGTCATAGTCACCAACACCGACAGGGTTCTCCGTCCGGGTATGTATGCCCGCGTGACCGTGCAGTTCGGCGTGAACAGGAGCGTGGTCGTTCCTGACTCCGCAGTCGTCAAGCAGACGGGTTCCGGCGAGAGGTTCATCTATGTCCTCAACGCCGACGGCACCGTGACCTATCAGAACGTGAAGCTCGGCCGCCACATCGGAGCCACCTACGAGATTCTTTCCGGCATTGAGGACGGCGCCCAGGTTGTGACCGAGGGTCAGGTCCGCCTTCGTGATGGTATTAACGTTACCGTATCTGAGTAATGAGTCGTCTGCTGCGTTAATTGGAATAAAATAGAAAAATATGAGCATATATCGTAAAGCGGTTGACAATCCGGTGACGACGGCCCTTGTGTTCACGGCGTTTGCCATCTTCGGCATATTCTCGCTGATGAACCTGTCCATCAACAACTACCCGGACTTCGACGCCAACACCATTATGGTGATGTCCTCCTATCAGGGGGCGAGCGCCGAGGATATAGAAACGAACCTTACCAAGGTGCTGGAAAACTCCCTCAACGGAGTCAGCGACCTTAAGCATATCACTTCCCAGTCAAAGGAAAATACCTGCATCATCACCCTCGAATTCGAGTATGGAGTGGATATCGACGAGGCTACGAACAACGTCCGCGACAAACTGGATATGGTGAACTCCTCGCTTCCTGACGGAGCGACGGTGCCTGTCATCTTCAAGTTCAGTGCGGATGATATGCCTATCATAATCTTCGCGGCCACTGCCGACCAGAGCATCCCGGCTCTTGAGAAAATCCTCGACGACAAGGTCTCAACCCCTCTCGCCAGGGTTTCCGGAGTGGGAACGGTCTCTGTAACCGGTGCCCCCAAGCGTGAAATCCAGGTCTATTGCGACCCTAACAAGCTTCAGGCTTACGGACTTTCCATCTCCACGATTTCTTCAGTTCTCGCCTACGAGAACAAGAATGTCCCTTCGGGAAACATCGACATCGGATCCGACAACTACACCCTCAGAATCGAGAAGGAGTTCAATGACGCGCAGGAAATGCTTGACGTCGTCGTGGGCTACTCCGGCGGCGAGGCTGTGTATCTTCGCGACGTCGCCACCGTATCCGACACCCTTGAGGAGAAGTCCCAGGAAGCCTACACCAACGGAGTTCAGGGCGCGCAGATCATCATCCAGAAGCAGTCCGGCGCCAACACCGTCAATGTAATCCGCAAGGTGAAGAAGACGATGGCCCAGATTCAGAAGACTCTGCCTTCCGACATCAAGATCACGACCGTCGTGGACAGTTCCCGCAACATCATCAACTCCATCAACTCCTTGAAGGAGACCATAATAATCACCTTCCTCGTGGTCGCGCTGGTCGTATTCCTCTTCCTCGGAAGATGGAGGGCGACGTTCATAATCGTGCTCGCGATCCCTATATCCCTGCTCGCATCAATCATCTACCTGTTCGCGACGGGCAACACCCTGAACATAATCTCAATGTCCGCGCTCTCCATTGCAATCGGTATGGTCGTGGACGATGCGATTGTGGTCCTGGAGAATGTCACGACCCACATCGAGAGGGGAGAGAAGCCTAAGGAAGCGGCCGTGCACGGCACTCAGGAGGTGGGTATCTCCGTCATAGCGTCCACCCTTACGATGCTTGCGGTGTTCCTCCCGCTTACTATGATTCAGGGTATGTCCGGAATTATGTTCCGCCAGCTCGGATGGATAGTTTCAATCATTATGATCGTCTCCACCACCGGCGCCCTCACCCTCGTGCCGATGATGTGCTCAAGGATGCTCCGTCTGAAGCTCACCCACGGCAAGTTCTACAATTTCTTCTTCGGAAACTTCAACAAGTTCATCGCCTGGATAACCCGCGGCTACGGACACATAATCCACTGGTCCGTAAGGCACAGGGCCGTTGTAATCTGCACGGCGTTCGCAATCTTCATCGGGTCCATCGCACTGTATCTGCCTAAGATGAAGACAGAGTACTTCCCGCAGTCCGACTCCGGAAGGCTCCGGGCTACGATTGAACTTCCGGTGGGAACCGGTCAGGACGTTACCCGCGCCCTTGCCGAGGAAATCTACCATAAGGTAGTCGCAGCGGCGCCTGAAATCCGCGTGTACAGCTACTCTCTCGGCCAGGCAGACTCCGACAACGCCTTCGCCTCAATGCAGAACAACGGTACCCACATCATCTCCGTGAACATCGACTGCGGAAGTATGGAGGACCGCGAAAGGTCATCTTCCCAGATTGCCGACGATATGAGGGCCGTGCTCAATTCCTACCCTCAGATCAAGAAGTTCACCGTCACCGAAGGCGGAATGGGTATGGGAGGTTCCACATCCGTGAAACTTGAGGTCTATGGATATGACTTCGAGACCACCGACAACATCGCCGCCCAGCTTGCCGAAAAGATGAAGGCCGATCCGGCGTTCAGCGAGGCGGTTGTGAGCCGTGACGAGTACACCCCTGAGTACCAGGTGGATTTCGACCGCACGAAGCTTGCTCTCAACGGTCTGAACAGCACCACAGCGGCATCCGCCGTGAGCGCCGCCATCAAGGGTTCCGTCCAGTCCTACTACCGCGAGGACGGTGAGGAGTACAACATCAGGGTGCGTTACGCCCCCCAGTTTAGAACCAGCGTCGAGGACATCGAGAACATTGTGGTCAACACCCCGACGGGCGCGGCCATCAAGGTCCGTGACCTCGGTCAGGTCGTGGAGACTTCAACCCCGCCTACCATCGAGAGGAAGGACCGCCAGAGACTTGTGACCGTTACGGGATATGTCGGAAGGGGATATGCCCTTTCAGAGGCTGCCGCTGTTGCCCAGAAGGCTATCGACAGCACAGGCATTCCTTCGGAAATTTCCGTGACCATCGCGGGAGATATTGAGGATCAGCAGGATACGTTCTCAGACCTTATCACCCTCCTCATTCTCATCGTCATCCTCGTCTATATGGTGATGGCGTCCCAGTTCGAGTCGCTGATGAGTCCGTTCGTGATTATGTTCTCCATTCCGTTCGCCCTCACGGGTGTGGCAATCGGATGTCTTGTCACCAACACGGCAATCGGTGTTATGGCCCTCATCGGTGTGATTATCCTTATGGGTATCGTTGTGAAGAACGGTATCGTGCTCATCGACTACACCATCCTGCTTCAGGAGAGGGGATATGAGGTCAAGGAAGCCGTCGTCGCGGCCTGCAAGAGCCGTCTGCGCCCTATCCTTATGACCACCCTCACGACCGTGCTCGGTATGGTGCCTATGGCAGTGGGTACGGGTGAAGGCGCGGAGATGTGGCGTTCGCTCGGTATCACGGTGGCCTGGGGTCTTTCAGTCTCAACGCTCGTGACCCTGGTCATCATCCCGACGGTTTACACATCCTTCGTTGAGGCCGGCAACCGCCGCAGGGCCCGCAAGGCTGCAAAAGCTGCTGCAAAGGCCGCCAAGATAGCAGCACCACAGGAATAAACTAATGTCGAAAAAGATATGAAGGCTATATTTGTCGCATATAATCAAGCATACAATATGGAGCTTGCCGATGTCCTTGAGGCCGCCGGCTGCAAGGGCTACACAATGTGGAACGAGATTACGGGCCGCGGAACCGACGGGGGAGAGCCTCACGAGGGCACCCACGCCTGGCCTACGCTGAACAACGCGCTTCTTTCCGCCGTCCCTGACGAGAAGGTAGACGAGATTCTCGCGGGTCTTGATGCGAAGAACCGGGAATATCCCGAACTCGGACTCCGTGCCTTTGTCTGGAATGTGGAAAGGTCTCTTTAAGGTTGCTTCTCTCTTGCCGGGGATTTTTCTTCCGGGTTCTGCCGCACTCGGGCGAGGGGCTCAGCGTTGATTTTTCTTTGGCGGAGACAGCATTAATTCTTATATTTGTAGTCTGGTTTTTTCGGCCTCAGTCGGCCGGGACTCCAGACTACAATCGTATAACAACATTAAATGAAAAATATTATGGAAACAGTGATTACAGATGCGAATTTCTCTGAAATTCTTTCTTCAAATAGCGTGGTCCTCGTGGACTTCTGGGCAACCTGGTGCGGCCCCTGCAGGGCACTTGGCCCGACAATCGAGGAGATTGCAGGAGAGTATGAGGGACGGGCAGCCGTGGGGAAATGCAATGTGGATGAGAACAGCGAGGTCGCTTCCCAGTTCCGCATTATGAGCATCCCGGCGCTTCTTTTCTTTAAGGACGGAAAGCTCGTGGACAGGCTTGTGGGCGCTCAGCCGAAGGCCAATATCGTCGCAAAATTGAATGCTCTTCTGTAGGTTTGAGGGTCTTTCTGGTCTATCCTCAGAAATCCCTCTCAAACTTCTTTCTGTATAAATTTCTATGGATATGAAAAAGATATTTTCATTGGCTGCGGCGGCTCTTCTCTCCTTTTTCGGAGCGATGAATGCAAGCGCGCAGATTAACTGGGGCGTTCTCGGCGGTGCGACTTTCTCTTCCGCAAAGCCTTCAGAGTGGAAAAACAGCGAATGCACTCAGTACCACGCCGGAGCGACTCTCAAGATTTCACTCCCGCTCGGTTTTGCAGTCCAGCCTTCCGTTCTCTATCAGGTGAAAGGCTCCCAGATAAACGAGACCGACTTCGGTGAAGCGTTCAAGTATATCTCCGGTTTCGTTGAGGTGCCTGTTTCTGTGCAGTGGGGCCCGGATCTTCTGATTATGAGGCCTTATTTCGAGTGCGTTCCTTTCGTGGGATATGCCCTTCACAATGCCTACAAAGCTCCTTCTGCCATAGCCAAGAACAACTGGAAGGGAATCAACCGCTGGGAATACGGTCTTGGGCTCGGCGCCGGAGTTGAGGTTTGGCATTTCCAGATTTCAGCCCGCTACAACTGGAATTTCGGCGCATTGATGGATTCCGCTCAGCTTGACGACAGCCTTGACGATTTCCCTGAGAGGATGAATTACGTTCTCGGCAGCAAAAAGAACAAGAAGTACAATTTCGGCGGCGTGACCCTTTCGCTTGCAGTGCTGTTCTAACAGCTTGAAGGTAAGGCGATTGAAGGTGCAGAACCGATTGGGACGATAGAACAGACACTTACAGACGGACGATGGAGATTTCAAAGGTCAGGGAATACTTGGGGGAGGACTGGACAGCGGTTCAGTCGCTGATTGCGGGCGCATTGTGCAGCGACATCGAGCTGCTTAACTCGGTCAACGCCTCCATCCTCGGCAACGCCGGGAAGCAGCTCCGCCCGATGATTTCCCTGCTTGTCGCGAGGGCCTGTCTCGGCGCGGCGGACTCCTCTGTCGCTTTGAAGAGCGGAGAGCCTTCCGAAGAAGTCTCTGAGCCCGGGCCTGATGGGAAGAAATCCCCGATGGACGTCGCGAGGCGTTATGCCGCTGCGGCTGAGCTTCTCCACAATGCGACTCTTCTTCACGACGACGTTGCCGACGACAGCGATTTCCGTCGCGGAAAGCCCACTGTCCGATCTCTCCTGGGCCCGTCTTCATCGGTGCTCGTGGGGGATTTCTGGCTTGTGAAGGCAATAGGACTCATTCTCGGTGAGGAGGGCTCCCAGAGGTGTGACGAAAGAGTGGTGAGACTTTTCTCCCGCACTCTCAGCCTTCTTGCAGAGGGCGAAATGCTCCAGCTTCAGAAGGCGCAGACCGCCGACACCACCTACGAGGACTATCTCCGCATAATCTACAGCAAGACCGCGTCGCTTTTCGAGGCCGCCGCAGTGTCTTCCGCCCTTGCGGTGAATGCCCGCGAAGAAATTGTCGAGGCCGTGAGAAATTATGCCGTCTATCTCGGCTATGCCTTCCAGATTAAGGACGACATCCTCGACTACTGCGGCACTTCCTCCGTCGGAAAGCCCCTCGGGGTGGACATAGCGGAGCAGAAAATAACCCTTCCGCTGCTCGGGGCTATGGCGAATGCCCCCGCAAAGGAGAGCTACCTCCGTTCGCTGATTAAGGGCGTGGTGGAGCGGCCTTCCAACCGCGATGAAATCCTCCGCCTTGTGGTGGACAACCGGGGCATAGAGTATTCAGTAAAATACCTTGAGGCCTTCGTGGGAAAGGCTGTGGATGCGCTTTCGCCTCTTCCTCAGTCTCCTGACCGCGAGTTTCTGGAGGCTCTTGCACGCTTTACCGCCCAAAGGGTTGTGTAAATCGGGCCCCGAAACCTTATGGACCTTTAACAAAGAAGAAAATTAACGACAAGTTACACAATATGCAGTTCAGTCAGATTATAGGCAACAAGGCGCTCTGCTCGACTCTCGTGCAGATGGCCGACAGCGGCAGAGTTCCGCACGCCGTGCTCCTCTATGAGAACGACGGGTGCGGCGCCGTGACCCTTGCCCTCGCCTGGCTGCAATACCTTAACTGCACCCACCGCTCAGGGGGAGACTCCTGCGGCGAGTGTCCTTCCTGCCGTCAGATTTCCAAACTCATCCACCCGGATGTGCATTTTGTCTTTCCGGTGAACAAAAGCCCCAAAGTCAGCTCGGACAAACCGGTTTCGGAAGACTTCCTTCCACTTTGGCGTCAGCTGGTGCTGGAGAAAAACTATTTCCTGGAGGAGGACCTTCAGGAGGCTCTCGGCATCGAGGGTAAAAAGGGGGAGATCGCCCTCGGGGAGGCTAAGGCCATAATAGCGCAGATGTCCCTTTCGGCGGTCACTGACGGCTTCAAGGCAGTCCTATGCTATCTTCCGGAAAAAATGAACCAGACGGCGGCGAACAAACTCCTCAAACTCATTGAGGAACCGCCTGAGAAGACCATTTTCATTTTCGTCACCCACGCTCCGGAAAAGATGATGCAGACTGTGTTCTCCCGCTGCCAGAGTATGAGGGTTATGCCGCTGACGCCTGATGAGGCTTCGAAGGTTCATTCCTGCGCTTCCGCAGCCTCGGATTCGGAGTTCTCCGGTCTCTTTTTCGACCTGTTTTCGGCAGTAATGAGCCGCAATCTTCTTTCCGCCCTTGAGGCAGGGGAGGCGGCCGCTGCGCTTCCTTCACGCGAAAAACAAAAGGCGTTCTGCGAATATATCTCATTGAACCTCAGGAAGATATTCCTTCTTTCAAAGGGAATGGGAGACCTAGGCGGAGTACGGGACGAGGAGAGGGAATTTCTGGAGGGGGCCGCAAAAAGGTTCAACAGCTCCGCCTGCATTAAAATCGAAGGGGCGCTGGACCGCACGGCAGCGCTGCTTGACCGTAACGTTAACTCGAAAATGCTGTTCTGCGACCTCGTGGACAGGATTTTTGTCTCTATAAAATAATATATGGATAATAACGAATCAAAGAAATTTGACTGCTCAAGGGGCTGCACCACCCTTCGCACCGACGAGGGCGAACTCCAGTGCAACTACCGTCCGGGCTGCTGCAAGATGGAGGTCTATGACTGGCTTCCGGGAGTGGCTCAGGAGCAGTACAAGGACTATTTTGAAGTCCGTTTCAAGAACACTCGAAAGGGCATCTATCAGAATGCCTCGGGACAGAGCATAAAAAGCGGCGACATTGTGGTCGTGGAGGCAACAACAGGGCACGATGTCGGAATCGTGACTCTCGAAGGGGCCATCGTGGCAAGGCAGATGAAATGCCGCAAGGTTGACCCGACGGCAGTTCCGCCGCTAAAGAAAATCTACCGCAAGGCCAAGACCTACGACATCGAAAAATGGCAGGAGGCCATCTCCCGCGAACAGCAGACGATGATCCGCGCCCGTCAGATTGCCGCCGAACTCTCTCTTGAGATGAAAATCGGCGACGTGGAGTTCCAGGGCGACGGCACAAAGGCCATCTTCTATTACATAGCTGACGGCCGTGTGGACTTCCGCCAGCTCATCAAGGTTTTCGCCGACGAGTTCCACATCCGCATCGAGATGAAGCAGATCGGAGCAAGGCAGGAGGCAGGACTCATCGGAGGTCTGGGCATCTGTGGGCGCGAACTGTGCTGCTCCAACTACATCTCCACCTTCCAGTCCATTTCCACCTCGGCCGCAAGAACCCAGGACCTGTCGCTCAACCCGCAGAAACTCGCCGGGCAGTGCGGCAAGCTCAAGTGCTGCCTCAATTACGAGACCGCCGTCTACCTCGACGCCCAGTCCCGCATTCCTAAGGTTGCGAATCCTCTGGAGTTCCAGGACGGTCTTGCATACCTTATGAAGACCGACATCCTGCGCGAGGTGATGTATTTCTCCTACGACAAGACTTCCCAGGCCAATATGTTTCCGCTCTCGGCAATCGAGGTGAAGGAAATCCAGGCGATGAACCGCGCTGGCGAAAAACCGGAGTCTCTGAAGACCGAGCCGGAGCCTTCAAATGCGCCTGAATTCGTTTCGGCAGTGGGCGACGACAGCATAACCCGTTTCGACGAGGCTCGCCGCCGCAAGAAGAAAAACCGTGGGAGCGGACGCCGAGACAGGGGCAGAGACCGCCGTGACCGTCGGGACAGCAACAATAATAATTCAGGCAGCAATGGGCAAGGACAAACTCCGGAAGTTTAAAGAAAACGCGACTTTCAAATGCCTCGTCCAGCCCGCTTCCGACGAGGTTTTGGACAGGGTCGCAGGGGGAGGCGCCCTCAAGGACCATCCGCTCAAGGGCCGCTGGAGAGAGGATTTCTTCCATAACTCCAACCCCATCGTGCTGGAGCTCGGTTGCGGAAAGGGCGAATACACAATCGATCTCGCTCTTCGCAATCCTGACATCAACTACATCGGCGTCGACATCAAGGGCGCAAGGCTCTGGAAGGGAGCGAAATACGCAGAGGAGAATCATCTCCCGAATGTGGCGTTCCTGCGCACCAGAGTGGAGTTCATACCCTCGCTTTTTGCCGCCGAAGAGGTTTCCGAAGTCTGGATCACCTTCGCCGACCCGCAGATAGGAAGGGAAAAGCAGAGGCTGACTTCCCCGAGATTCCTCTCCCGTTACCGCAGTTTTCTGCGCCCCGGGGGCATCGTGCATCTTAAAACCGACAGCGGCTATCTTCACGCATATTCCCTTGCTGCAGCGCAGCAGAACGGCCTGAAGATTCTCGCAGAGGGGGCGGACATCTACGGAGCGGACCGACAGAGGCTCCAGAGAAGCCCTCTTTCATCGGTTTCCGGCCCGGATGCAGTGAAGGCGCTTTTCGAGGTGCAGACCCACTATGAGCAGAACTATCTCGCTCAGGGGCTGCCGATTACCTACCTCGCGTTCACAATTGACCACGAGGGTGAGTATATTAGTCCGGACTGGAACGAGGAGGATTGGGAACGCTGAAATATGCGCGGTCTGCGGTGTTGTGATAAAATATTTTATGAAGAAAAACAATGAACTTATCGGCCACCTCAGCTGTTTTGTGGCCTACGCCATATTTGGAATAAACGTTGTGACCTGCAAGGACCTGACCGCCAGCCACGCCCTTTCTCCGATTGCGACATTCACTCTGAGGGCTCTCGGGGCGGGAACTCTTTTCTGGATAATATCCCTTTTCACCCATCGGGAGAAGGTGGAAAAACGCGACTATCCGAAGATTCTCGCCGCATCCTTTCTCGGATTTTTCCTCACTCAGCTAACTTTCCTTGCGGCCATCCCGCAGATTACTCCGATGACAAGCTCCATCTTGAGCGCACTCACGCCGATTTACACTATGTTTATCGCCGCAGTGGCCGTCAAGGAGCCGATTACCTGGAAGAAGGCTGGCGGAGTGGCCCTGAGTTTTGTGGGCATAGTCTTTCTGGTTCTCAACAGTTCCCAGGGCAGCGCTTCCGGAGCCCAGACCAACTCGCTTTGGGGAGTGCTCCTTATGGTAGGAAACGGGCTCAGTTTCGCGCTCTATCTTGGAATTTTCCGCCCTCTCATCCAGAAATACTCGGTGGTGACCTTTATGAAATGGATTTTCCTTTTCGCCTTCCTGATGGCTCTGCCGTTCTCGGCGAAGGAACTCGTGTGCGATGTGGACTGGACGCTTCTTAAGGGAAGAGCCGGCTTCGACCTCTTCTTCCTCATCTTCTGCGCCACCTTCATCTCCTATTTCCTCATCCCGATAGGCCAGAAAAACATCCGCCCGACCCTGGTGAGTATGTACAACTACCTCCAGCCCCTCCTCGCGATAGCCCTCAGCATCTGCGTGGGAATGGACACGCTCTCCTGGCAGAAGGTGGTCAGTGCCGCTGCCGTTTTCGCCGGCGTCATAATAGTCTCGTTCAGCAAGAAAAAAGAGGTATAGAGGGCAGCCTTCTTCGCGGTTTTGTACTCAAGTGGAAAACTCGAATCATTGTCCGCCAACTACTCAGATTGGACAACATACCTTGGAGTTAAAGGCCGTTGGTTTTCAGGAAGTCAGGCATATTCACAGGCGACTCCTGCGATATTCCTTCCGAAGTATGAAGATCCTCACCAATTCGTCCATTATTGGTCCTCTACGGAGTATCAGGAAGAGATAGAATTTGGGGATGAGGTTATTGTTGTATACGCAGCTAAAATCCTCTACTTTGATGATACTACTGTTACTTTTAACTCTGATGACACTATGAGCAATTGTTCAGTCCGCTGCCTCAAGGACTAGGTTTTTGCAAGGATTGACAAAACGACAGAGCCGTAACTCCGATTTTTCGGAATTACGGCTCTGCTTCAGACTAAGCACTTCTTCGAGCGGAAGTCCTACGCACTGGGCGATGAGATGGGCGTCAACGCCTGCTTTTAGAAAGTTCTTGGCGCTATAGGGGAGTGCGAAAAAAGATGTATCTTTGTCCTGATAGAAAATACACTGGAATTTTATGAAAAGAATACTTCTGCTTCCTCTTTCACTGCTCCTATGCTTGGGAGTCTCTGCCCAAACGCAAAGCAACCGTCAGATTATCAATATCCGTACGGATGACGTTTCTCTGGTGATGAAAGTTGACAAACTCGATCGGCTCACAACGCTCCATTTCGGCGGGGCGATTGACGACGCTTCCTGTCTGCTGGAATTCAAGAACGGCTTTGTCGGTGCGCATGGCACCCCTTACGAGACCTATCCTGCCGAGGGGGAGAAGAACTTCAATGAGCCGGCCCTTGCCGTGACCCACCGGAACGGGGACCTCAACACCGAGCTCCGTTTTACCGGGATTGACCGCAGAAGCGTTTCCGACAATGTTTCCGAGACCGTCATCCACCTCTCCGACAAGGCCGAGGGAGTGGATGTGGATTTGGTTTACACCGCTTACGCTAAGGAAAATGTCATCCTTTCGCACTCCGTCATCCGCAACGGCGAGAAAGGGACCATCAGGCTTCGCAACTATTATTCTTCCGCACTTCCGGTGATGGCGGACAAATACCTTCTGACCCATCTTTATGGCGCCTGGGCTCACGAGGACAGGGTCGCGCACACTCTTCTGGACCCCGGGACCAAGAGCATCGAGTCCCGCAAGGGCATCTGCAACTCTCACTCCGAGGCGCCGGCCTTTATGCTCAGCCTCAATACCGAAACATTCAGCGAGACTTCGGGCGAGGTCATCGCGGGTGCGCTTAGCTGGAGCGGCAATTTCCGTCTCAATTTTGAACTTACGGAGTTCAATATTCTCAACATCCTCGCGGGGATAAACCCGTATGCCGGGGAATATCTTCTTAAAAAGGGCGAGTCTTTCACCACTCCGGATATGATCTGGACCTGGAGCGGCGAGGGTGCGGGGAAAGCCAGCCGCAACCTGCATCGCTGGGCGCGCAACTACCAGTTGCACAACGGCTCTGCGATGGTCCCGACGCTTCTCAACAGCTGGGAGGGGGCATATTTCGACTATGACACCTCCACGCTCACCGCGATGATTGACGACGCGGCTTCGCTCGGACTGGAAATGTTCGTCCTCGACGACGGCTGGTTCGGCAACAAATATCCGCGCAACAGCGCGAAGGTGGGCCTCGGGGACTGGCAGGTGAACAGGGAGAAACTCCCCGAGGGGATGGACTACATCGCCTCCTACGCCCATTCCAAGGGCCTTAAGTTCGGACTTTGGATAGAGCCGGAGATGGTCAGCCCCAAGAGCGAACTCTACGAGAAGCATCCTGACTGGGTGGTGAAGGACAAGGTGCACGAAGTGCCTCTGAAGCGCAACCAGTGCCTTCTCGACCTCACTAACCCTGCGGTTCAGGACTTTGTCTACAAGACTTTCGACTCCGTTATGGGTCTTTCCGACAAGATTGACTACATCAAGTGGGACGCGAACCGCATCGTGGAGAGCGTAGGATCGACATATCTCTCTGATTCTGAGCAGTCTATGTTCTGGGTTAAGTATATTCAGGGCTTCTACAGCGTTATGGAGCGGATCCGTGCGAAATATCCTTCAGTTCTCATTCAGGCCTGCGCTTCCGGCGGCGGAAGAGTGGAATACGGCAACCAGAAGTATTTCGACGAGGTGTGGACGAGCGACGACACGGAGGCTCTTCAGAGAACTCAGATTCAGTACGGCTTCAGCCTCTTCTATCCTGCCTGCATTATGGGCTCGCACGTTTCAGCGGTCCCTAACCACCAGAACGGCAATGTCTCTCCGATGAAATTCCGCTTCGATGTCGCCTGCAGCGGCCGTTTCGGAATGGAACTTCAGCCAAAGACTATGACCGAAGAGGAAAAGGCTTTCGCCCGCAAGGCGATAGAAAACTACAAGGGCTATCGCGACATAATCGCCCGCGGAGACCTCTACCGCATAGGCTCACCGTACGACGGCAGGGGAGAGTTCGCGGTGCTGTATGTGAGCGAGAATAAGGAAAGTGCGGTCCTGTTTGTCTACCGCACTCTCTACGACAACCGCTACACCACGGGCCAGATAGTTCTTGACGGCCTCGACCCTGCGAAGAACTACCTCATCACCGAACTCAACGTGAAAAAATCCCCGTCCTGGTTTAACGGCAGGACTCTCTCCGGTTCCGCTCTTATGAACAAGGGCCTGAACCCGCCGATGGGAAAAATCTACGACAGCGCAGTCTATCTCCTCGAAGCCAAATAAAGGAAAGGGGGCAGGGGTTGAGGGGTATGCCCCAATCATAAAAAGTCCGCATCAGCGGACGCGTGTAGTGAGCGAAGGGAGGGCAAGTGTAATAGCGCGAGCGGAGCGCCACTCCCCCTACAGAGGGGGCTTGGGGGGTGTATAAAAGTCCGCATCAGCGGACGCGTGGAGTGAGTGAAGGGAGGGCAAGTGTAATAGCGCGAGCGGAGCGCCACTCCCCCTACAGAGGGGGCTTGGGGGGTGTATAAAAGTCCGCATCAGCGGACGCGTGGAGTGAGTGAAGGGAGGGCAAGTGTAATAGCGCGAGCGGAGCGCCACTCCCCCTACAGAGGGGGCTTGGGGGGTGTATAAAAGTCCGCATCAGCGGACGCGTGGAGTGAGTGAAGGGAGGGCAAGTGTAATAGCGCGAGCGGAGCGCCACTCCCCCTACGGAGGGGGCTGGGGGGTGTATAAAAGTCCGCATCAGCGGACGCGTGTAGTGAGCGAAGGGAGGGCAAGTGGAATAGCGCGAGCGAAGCGCCACTCCCCCTAC
>CAVAMP010000050.1:0-15968 GCA_963589825.1 Flexilinea sp.
GTGAGGATTTGGGCTAGGAGAGGAACGCAGTAGACCGCTTTTTTGCCGGCCTCTTATATTATACCTTGCTCGAGCATCGCTCTCGCCACTTTCATAAAGCCGGCGACGTTCGCCCCCTTCACATAGTTGATGTAACCGTCAGGCTCCCCGCCGTGAGCGACACAGGTCTCGTGAATGCTCTGCATAATCTGGTGGAGCTTGGTGTCCACCTCCGGAGCGTTCCAGGAAATGTGCATCGCATTCTGAGTCATCTCAAGACCGGATGTGGCCACTCCACCGGCATTCACCGCCTTGCCGGGAGCAAACGGGATGCGGGCCTGCTGAAGAGCCGCGATGGCCTCCGGACGGCAGCCCATATTGGAAACCTCCGCAACGAGTTTCACTCCGTTTGCGATAAGCTCCTTCGCGTCCGCCTCTTCCATTTCGTTCTGGAATGCGCACGGCATCGCGATGTCGCACTTGATGCTCCAGGATTTCTTGCCCGGGGTGAACTTTGCTGAAGGGAACTTGTCTGCAAAAGGCGCCACGACATTGTTGTTGGTGGCCCTCAGCTCAAGCATATAGGCGATTTTCTCGTCGTTCATTCCTTCGCTGTCGTAGATGACTCCGTCAGGACCTGAGATTGCGATGACCTTCGCGCCTAGTTCAGTGGCCTTTTTCGCAGTACCCCACGCAACGTTGCCGAATCCGGAGATTGCCACGGTCTTGCCCTTGATGTCGTCACCCTGGTGGTGGAGCATATGCTGAACGAAATAGACAGCGCCGTAGCCGGTCGCCTCAGGACGGATAAGGGACCCGCCCCAGGTCATTCCTTTGCCAGTGAGGACTCCGGTGTGCTCGCGCGCGAGCTTCTTGTACATTCCGAAAAGGTAGCCGATTTCGCGTCCGCCCACTCCCACATCGCCTGCAGGGACATCGGTGTCCGGGCCTATGTTTCTCCAGAGTTCAAGCATAAATGCCTGGCAGAAACGCATAATTTCAGCATCTGACTTGCCCTTAGGGTCGAAATCCGAACCGCCCTTCGCTCCGCCCATAGGAAGAGTTGTGAGGGCGTTCTTGAAGGTCTGCTCGAAGCCGAGGAATTTGAGCATCGAAAGGTTCACCGCAGGGTGGAAACGGAGTCCGCCCTTGTACGGGCCTATGGCGCAGTTGAACTGCACCCTGTAGCCGGTGTTCACCCGGATTGTGCCGCGGTCGTCCACCCAGGTCACCTTGAATGTGAAGATGCGGTCAGGCTCAACGAGTCTTTCGACGATTTTCGCGTCCTCGAATTCAGGATGTTGATTGTAGGTGTCCTCAATGGTTTCGAGAACTTCCTGAACGGCCTGAAGATATTCTTTCTGGTCGCCATACTTGGCCTGCAGAGAGGCCATTATCTGACTGGTTTTCATATAATTATGTAGTTATTAAAGGTTCTGTATTTACTCTACTGTCCAAGTATTTCCACTATTCAACAAATCATCAACACATTGGATGCGGCTCTTCGCCTTCACCTCGGCCAGCTGGTCGCGCACCCCGTCGTCGTAGGTCGGAGCCGCGACATTGCGGATGACTCCCAGCGCAACCGGGAACTCAGGATATTTCATATCCGCAAGCAGCATATGCACCCCGGCGTTCTGGCAGTGGGAATCGTGGACGAGGATATCCTCCTCCCTGACTCCGTTTTCGCCTATAGTCACCACCTTGAGCCCCATCCCGTCGAGGACAAGACCCTTGTCGCGGTTCTTTCCGAAAATCATCCTCTCCCCGTCCCGAAGCACAATCGTGCGGTCCTCGCGGGTTTCTCGGTCAGTGAGGGCTGAATGCGCCCCATTATTGAAAATCACGCAGTTGGTGAGCATTTCCATCACGGAGCAGCCGTCGTGGCGCGCCGCCTCGGTCATAATCTCCTCCGAGAGCTTCACATCCACATCGAGACTCCTCGCAAAGAAAGTCCCCTTCGCCCCCAGGACAAGCGAGCCTGGGTTGAAAGGCGGCTCCACAGTGCCGTAGGGCGAGGTTTTGGTGATTGCACCAAACTTCGAGGTCGGGGAATACTGCCCCTTCGTGAGCCCGTAAATCTGATTGTTGAAAAGGATTATGTTGATGTCGATGTTCCTTCTGATGGCGTGGATGAAGTGGTTGCCGCCGATTGCGAGCGCATCTCCGTCCCCGCAAGCCTGCCAGACCGTGAGGTCCGGGTTGGCGACCTTTATGCCGGTGGAAATCGCCGTCGCGCGGCCGTGGATGGAGTGGAATCCGTAGGTGTTCATGTAATAAGGAAGCCTCGACGAGCAGCCGATGCCGGAAACCACCACATATCTTTCCTTGCCGTAGCCGAGAATTTCGGTTACATCCGGGAGGGCCTTCTGGAGCGCCGCGAGCACTGCGTGATCTCCGCAGCCAGGGCACCAGCGCACCTCCTGGTCAGACTTAAACTCTTTGAATGTATATCTAGGCATAGTGCTATTATTCTAACTGTTTTTTGACTGCGTCAACGATTTCGTGGACAAGGAACGGCTGACCCTGCACCTTGTTGCACTGAGCGTAGGAAAATTGAGGCAACTGAGCGCGAAGCCATCCTGCGAAATGTCCGCTGTTAAGTTCACAGACAAGGATTTTCCCAAAGCGGGAGAAAACCTCACGGGTGTTGCGCGGAAGAGGGCAGATGTAGTCGAAATGGGCGAAACTTACCCTGCCGCGAAGAGAGCTTCCTTCTGATGAAATCTCGTCGAAAGCAGACTCAAGGTGTCCGTAGGTGCCTCCCCAGCCCACAAGAAGGAGTTCTCCGCTCTCGGGGCCCTCGACTTTGAGTTCAGGGATGTAGTTTGCCACCCTGCGGACCTTCTCGGCCCTTTCCCTGACCATTTTCTGGTGGTTCTCAGGGTCGGAACTGAGCACGCCGGCGGTGTTTTTCTCCAGTCCGCCCACCCTGTGCTCGAAGCCGGCCATTCCGGGAACGGCCCATTTGCGGGCGAAAGTCTCTCTGTCGCGCTTGAACGGAGAATATGGAAGGTCGCTCGGCTTTACAAAAGGAGGGACTATTGCTGGATAGTCCTTCATCGCCGGGATTCTCCACGGTTCAGAACCGTTCCCAAGGAACCCCTCGCTAAGAAGCACCACCGGAGTCATATGCTCCACGGCAATCTTCGCGGCATTGAAGGCGGCGTCGAAGCAGTCCGCCGGGGAGTGGGCCGCCATCACCACGAGAGGGCACTCGCCGTTGCGTCCGTAAAGGACCTGGTTAAGGTCGGTCTGCTCGGTTTTGGTCGGAATGCCGGTTGAAGGGCCTGCTCTCTGCACGTCAACGACGACAAGGGGCAGTTCCGTCATCACGGCAAGCCCCAGCGCCTCGCTCTTGAGCGAAAGTCCCGGGCCGGAAGTCGTCGTGACGGCAAGCGAGCCTGCGAATGCGGCGCCGATTGCGGTGCAGATTCCTGCAATTTCGTCTTCAGCCTGAACGGTTTTCACGCCAAGACTCTTATACAGAGCGAGTTCCTCAAGGATGGCCGTTGCCGGGGTAATCGGGTAGGAGCCGCAGAAAAGCGGAAGTCCGCTCTTTTCGGATGCCGCCATAAGACCCCACGCGATGGCCTGGTTGCCGGTTATGTTTCTGTATTTTCCCTTTTCGAGCTTCGCGGGACGGACGCTGTAGGTGTTGGCTATTGCCTGGATGTTCGCGGCGTAGTTGAAGCCGTCGAAAAGCACCTTGCGGTTCGGCGCGATGAGCTCGGGATGTTTCTTCGAGAATTTCTGCTCAAGATAGGAGTAGATGTAGTCCAGCGGACGGCTGTAGATGAAGCAGGCCATTCCGAGGGCGAACATATTCTTGCATTTATTGATGCTCTTGAAGTCGAGGCCGCTGTCCTTGAGGCTTTCCTGGGTAAGATGCGTAATTGGCGCAGCCACTATTGTCCTGTCCTCGAGGTGCATTTCGTCGATGGGGTCATCACTCTTGAAGCCGGCCTTGCGGATGTCCTCTTCGGTGAAGGTGTCGGTGTCAAGAATGACCATAGCCGTCCTCTTGCACCACTTCGCATTGGAGCGCAGGGCCGCAGGGTTCATCGCCACGAGAAGGTCGCAGTAGTCGCCAGGGGTGAGGACCCTGGTGCTTCCGATGTGCACCTGAAAACCGGAAACGCCCGCCACGAGTCCGTGAGGGGCGCGTATCTCCGCCGGATAGTCCGGGAATGTGGAGAGGGAGTTCCCCAGGCAGGCTGAGGTGTTTGCAAAAAGAGACCCGGTGAGTTGCATTCCATCACCCGAGTCTCCTGCAAATCTAATGACAACATCTTCAGTATCAATTACTTTATGTTGCATAGATACAAATATTTATTCAGTTGTAGTTTAGTGTTACTAATTCGGGGGAGAAAAACCCCGATAAAATTCCATAACGCAGGAATTTAAGAGAGAGATGGAGCACAACGCAGCAATCCGCTCTCTATTAAATTACTGCTGCTGTTGAGCGGCGGCCTTAGCCTGCAACTCTTCCTGCAGCGAAGCAAGGGTTCGTCCCTCAGGGATGCCAAGCACGGTGCGGAGCTCCGGAGTGAGGTCGAGGTTCTGCTTAGGGTCGATGTAGAGCGCTGAATTGACGTCGAACACCATTGAAAGGCCCTTAGCCTTCGCCATTGTCTGGATGGCCTCGTTCACCTTCTGATAGATAGGAGCCTGAAGGCTCTGCTGCATCTGCTGAAGGTCCTGGTTCGCTGACTGCTCGAACTCCTGGATGCGGTTTCCGATCTCGGAAAGTTCCTTCTGCTTGCTCTCCTTGATTGCGGCGGTCCAGGTGGCCTGCTTCTGCTGGAAAGTCTGAGCCTTGGTCTGGTACTCCTCAATCATTGCCTGGTAGGTCTCGTAGGTCTCTTTCTGGGCCTCGTCGAGCTGGGTGCGGACAGTGTCCATCGCCGGCATAAGCTGGATGAGCTCGGTGGTGTTTACATAACCCGTAAGCGGGGTCTGGGCAAAGGCGGCGGCAGCGAAAAGCGATGCTGCGGCAACCATAATCATTTTCTTCATATTTATTTTATTTTTAATTTCAATCTAAACCCGCGTGAGCGGATATTTCTAACAAATATAAGTATTATTTATTTAAGTTTCGCAAATAAGCGGCGAACAAACGGCCTCTGCTGAGCAATAAGCGTTCCTTTCAGCCTAGAACTGCTGTCCGATCACGAAGTGGAACTGGCTCTTTCCGTTCACGCTGTCGTCGAATCCATATCCCCAGTCGACTCCGAGAAGTCCGATCATCGGGAGGTAAACCCTCACGCCCACACCTGCGGAACGCTTGATCTGGAACGGATTGAAGTCCCTGATGTCCGCCCAGCAGTTACCTCCTTCAAGGAAGAGAAGGGCGTAGATTGTGGACTGCGGCTGAAGGATGACAGGGTAGCGGAGCTCGACGGTGAACTTGTCATAGACGTTGCCGGCGTAGTAGTTTCCGGAAGTATTGTACTGTGAAGTGCTGGTCGGGGTGAGAGAGTAGTTCTCATATCCGCGGAGCGAAATGATGTCGGAGCCGTAGGTGTCGTAGCCGGACATACCGTCACCTCCCACGCGGAAGCCCTCGAAAGGAGAGAATCCCCAGTTGCGGTTGTAGTAGCCGAGGAATCCGAACTGTGCCCTGGTCATCAGGACAAGGTCGCCCACGAGCTTGGTGTAAATCGCGCCCTTGAACTGCCATTTGTGGTACTCGATCCACTTGTAGCGGTCCTCTGAAGACTGGAGGCTGTAGTCGATGTCACGAGGATTGGCCTTGTAGGTCGGATTTCCGTCAGAATCCAGAACTCCGTAGTCCTTGTGCCTCAGAAGGGAATAAGGCGGAGTGAGCTGGAGGGAGAGGGTGAAGTCCGAACCCTGGCGAGGGTATATCTGCTGGTCGGTGGAATTTCTCGACAGACTGATCATATAGCTCAGGTTGTGGGAAATACCGGTGTTGAACAGGAAGTTGTACTGCCAGTCCTGGAGTTTGTATGTCTGCCAGCTGAGCTGGTGGTAGAGGACGAAGTAGTTGTCAGGCCATTTCAACCTTGAACCAAGTCCCGCCGCGAAACCGTACACCTCCATATACTGGTCGTTGTTCAGGATGTTGAACGCGAGGTAGGAGTTGGTCTGGCGCGTGTAATAGAGCGAGAGGTTGAGCGAAGTCGGCTTCTTGCCGAAGAGCCACGGCTCCGAAAAGCTTGCAGAGAGGGAGGTGTAGTAGGTACCGTTGGTCTGGAAACGGAACGCGAGGTTCTGGGCGTCTCCGAGCGGAACCGGTCTCCAGGCCGTCTTGTCGAAGAAACGGCGGGTGGAGAAGTTGTTGAAACTTACGCCGACCGTTGCGACGAAGGTGTTGCCGCCCCATCCTCCGGAGAGTTCCAGCTGGCTGGAAGGCTTCTCGGTCACATTGTATATGATGTCCACAGTGTTGTCCAGCTGGTTAGGGATGATTGAATATCCCTTGCTGGCGTCGGTGATGGCCTCCGGGTCGAACTGGCCCATAGAGGCGATTTCTCGGATTGAACGCTCAAAGTCGCTCTGGCTGAAAAGGTAGCCCGGGCGGGTGAACACCTGACGGCGCACAACCCTTTCGTTGGTTAGGTCGTTGCCGTTGATTATGATGTTGTTGAGAGTGGCCTGCTTGCCCTCGACGACCCTCATTTCCACATCCACGGAGTCCCCGACCACATTCAGCTCCACAGGCTGGAGGTTGAAGAAAAGGTAGCCGTTGTCACGGTAGAGTTTGGAAACGTCGTACTCGTTCTGCTTTCCGCCTCCGAAGAGCCTCTTCTGCATAGTCACGACATCATAGACGTCGCCCTTCTTGATCTGGAGAATCTCGTTCAGGGCTTCGGTAGGATAGACCGAGTTTCCCGTCCAGGTGATGTTGCGGAAGTAGTATTTCTGGCCCTGGTCAATCTTGAGGTCGATTTCAAGCTTGCCCGGCTCCACGAAATAGACCGTATCGCTCAGAAGCCTTGCGTCGCGGTAGCCCGCCTCGTTGAAGGCCTCGATGAGGCTTTTCTTGTCGTTCTTGTATTCGGTTTCGTTGAATTTCTTGGATTTGAAGAAGTTCTGGAGCCTCTTGTCGCGGGTCTTCTTCATAGACTTGACGAGTTTGGACTCCTTCACCGCGTAGGTGCCGCCGAAGTCGATTTTCTTGATGCGGACCTTCTCGCGGCGGTTGATTGCGAAATTGACCCTGATTGCGCCCTTCACGAGGGTATCCCGTTTTGTCTGGATGTTGACCTCGGCGTTGTTGTAGCCCTTTTCGTTATAGTAGCGTTTGATGATGTCGGTGGAAGTTTTGGCCACATAGTCGGAGAACACGCCTCCCTGCTTGAGGTTGAGCCTCTCCTTAAGGTCCTTCTGGTCGCCGTTCTTGATGCCGGAGAATGTCCAGCGCGAAACCCTCGGACGCTCGGTGATGCTGATTTTGAAAAATGCGGTGTCGCGGCTCGGGCACAGGGAGTCAATCGCAACGCTCACGTCCTCGAAGAACCTTCTCTGCCACATTTTGTCGATAAGAAGAGAGAAAAAGTCGCTCGGTACGGTGACTTCCATTCCCTCTCTGAGGCCGCTCAGCTGCACGATCTGGTCTTCGCTTACGTAGTTGTTTCCCTCGACGGAAACGCCTCCCACCACATATTTCTTAGGATTGCCGTAATCCACCGTCACCCCTTCCTGAGCGTACGAAAAGACGCAGGAGAGCGAAAGCAGAAAAACCAGGCAGAAAAAAATCCTTATTTTCATCATCAATTCAAAAAAGTACGAATTTGCAAATATATAACTTTTATTTCACTTTGCCATAGCGGCGGTCGCGTTTTGCATACTTTTGGAGCGCCTCCCTGAACTCTTTTTTGCGGAAATCCGGCCAGAGAGTGTCGACAAAAAGGAACTCGGAGTATGCGGCCTGCCAGAGCAGGTAGTTGCTAAGGCGCGTCTCCCCGGATGTTCTGATTATAAGGTCCGGATCCGGCACCCCCGCGGTGACAAGATAGGAGTCGAAGATGGACATATCCCCTTCCTGAACCTTCCGGAGGCCTTCGGGCGAAGATGCTGCCTCGAGAGCCATTTTCCGCGCAGCCTGGAATATGTCCCATTTGCCGGAGTAGCTGAGGAAGATTATAAGGGTGAGGTTCCTGTTGTCGCGGGTTTTCTCCATACAGCTGTCTATCACCGAGTTGAGTTCCGCCGAAATCCTCGCCCTGTTCCCAAGCACGACGAAGCGCACCCCGTTTTTCATAAAGGTGGGAAGTTCGTTCTCCATACACCTGAGCATCAGGGCCATAAGCCCCTGCACCTCCTCTGACGGACGGTTCCAGTTCTCTTCGGAAAAGGCATAGAGCGAGAGGTACCTCACCCCGTCCTCCACGCAGGCTTCGGTGACGGCACGGACAGACTCCACGCCCTCGAAATGCCCCTGAAGGCGTTCCTTGCCCCTTTCTTTTGCCCACCTGCCGTTTCCGTCCATAATGATGGACACGTGTACGGGGACCTTGTTCTCTTCTTCCATATTTAGATAAAAGACCTTACTGAATTATAGACCTTGCTGATTATAGACTTAGTAAGACAAACTCACCGTCTGAAGGTTTAGTGACTGTTGCGGACATCCTCCCCCCAGAACAACTTGCTTGTGAGCGCATTTATGAAATGGGAATTGCGAAGCCGAGCCCGTTTAAGCGAAAACTGTGCCACCTCCACCCGCACGGTCGAGGCCGCGGGAATCTCGCAGGTCTGGTTGTCGGCGCTGAGAACAAGACGGGAGTCTCGCGACCGGAAGCCAAGGTCGAGGGATGAATTGCCAGGGATTATGAGCGGGCGCACATTGAGGTTGTGCGGCGCGATAGGAGTCACGAGAAGTACGCCCGTCCCCGGGAAAGCGATAGGACCGCCGGCGCTGAGGGAATATGCAGTGGACCCGAGAGAGGTCGCAACTATCAGTCCGTCAGCCCAATAGGTCGGAAGGTCGAAGCCGTTGATCCTCACATCCACTCCGAGCATCGCCGCCCCGAGCCTGTGCACAGAAATCTCGTTCAGCGCAAGATACTCCGTCAGAGTCCCGTCCGGCGAAGTCGCCTTCAGGGAAAGCATCGCGTTCTCCTCCACCTTGTAGTCCCCGCTCAGAATGGCCTCGGCCACATCCTCCGGGCGGTTTTCGGAAAGGAAGCCGAGCCGGCCCATATTCGCTCCGAGAACAGGGATGCCGCGCGGGGAGGCGAGACGGGCCGCGGAAAGGAAAGTGCCGTCGCCTCCGAGACTCACCACAAGGTCGATGTCCACGGACGGAAGGCGTGAAATGACCTCAGCCCCCTCGGGTGAAGAGGGCGGAAGCTGCACTCCTGCGGGGACATAAACCGGAAGGGTCTCAACCCCTGCCTCCGAGAGCTTTCTCACCAGGGAGGAACCGGCCTCAGAAGCTATGAGCTCAGGATTTCTATAAAATATCGCTATCATAAGTTCGCATTTTCATTCGGGAGCATCGGCGGCGCGATATGAGCGCACACCGAGATGCAAGGCTACAAAATTAGGAATAATTTACCTTAATTGAACAATATTGCATATTTTTGCGGTTTCAATTTCCTCCCGCCCCGGGCGAATCGGGGAAAGGAGGCACAAAACAAAAGAAACAGATATGGCAACAAGACTTAGCGTAAACATAAACAAGATAGCCACAATCCGCAACGCCCGCGGAGGCAATATGCCGGATGTGGAAAAAGCGGCCGTGGACTGCGAAAACTTTGGAGCTGAGGGGATTACGGTGCATCCGAGGCCGGACGAAAGGCACATCCGCTACTGGGATGTGCGGCAGATTAAGCCTCTGCTGCGCACAGAACTGAACATCGAAGGCAACCCCATTCCCTCGTTCATCTCCCTCGTGAAGGAAGTGCACCCCGCGCAGGTTACCCTTGTTCCGGACGCCCCCGATGCCCTGACGTCCAATGCCGGATGGAACACCATCGCGAACAGGGACTTTCTTACTGAAATATGCCGCACATTCAAGGCAGAGGGCATCAGAACCTCGATTTTTGTGGACCCGGACCCCGAGATGGTGGAAGGGGCCGCAAAGTGCGGATGCGACAGGGTGGAGCTCTACACGGCGGGCTATGCCGAGGAGTTTCCGCGGAACCCGGAAAAGGCCATCGCGCCTTATCTTGCCGCCGCCCGGAAAGCCCGTGAATGCGGCCTCGGACTTAATGCAGGGCACGATTTGAACCTGGATAACCTCCGCTATTTCGTTACGGAGATTCCCTGGACCGACGAAGTTTCAATCGGACACGCTCTCATCTGCGACGCGCTCTATCTCGGGCTCGAAAAGACAATCAGGGCCTATCTTGACTGCCTGAAATAGGTCCGGACTCATACACAAATGGCGATTTATGGCGTTCAAGAATTGGA
Organism: Flexilinea sp.; assembly: GCA_963589825.1. Lineage (GTDB taxonomy): Bacteria > Bacteroidota > Bacteroidia > Bacteroidales > UBA932 > Cryptobacteroides. The sequence goes on from CAVAMP010000050.1 coordinate 10,363, forward strand.
ATAAGAAAAAATTGCCTATATTTGTGAGATTTCTGCCCATTGGGGCCAAATGGAAAAATATAAACAACTAATATCAAATGAAAAAAATCGACATCATTACACTGACAATCAGTGTTGTAGCACTTGCCGCAGCCATTGTGTTCGGCGTTTTGTTCTTCACTCTCGACAAATCTGACAAGAATGAGGAAGCCACTCAGACAGAGGAAGTTTCACACGCAGGAGAGATTGTCTATGTGCAGCTCGACAGGATTCTTCAGGAGTACGATATGGCCAACGACAAGCGCTCGGTCGTAGAGACCAAGGCCCAGAACATCCAGGCTGAGGTAACCCGCAGGGGCAAGAAACTCGAGAAGGACATCAACGATTTCCAGGATAAGGTTCAGAAGGGACTTATGACCCGCTCAGTTGCCGAAGTTCAGCAGCAGAAGCTCCAGAAGGCGCAGGATGACTTCAACCTCTACGCCCAGCAGAAGCAGGCCGAGATTCAGGAGGAGCAGATCGTTATGATGAACCAGCTCGCCGACGCCATCAAGACCTGGCTCGACACCTACAACGAGACTATGGGCTACGCTATGATTCTCACCAATCAGGGCGGCGCTCCTGTCATCACAGCCGACTCCACCCTCGACATCACCGACGCGGTGATTGCCGGGCTCAACGAGGAATATGTTGCAACCAAAAGCAAGAAATAATTGAAAATAGCGCTGCTGTCCTGTTTCTACCCTTATCGAGGAGGGATTTCTCAGTTCAACGCCTGCCTATTTGAAGAACTGGGCAAGACTCACGATGTCAAGGCGTTCAACTTCACAAGGCAATATCCTTCCATTCTTTTCCCGGGAAAGAGACAGACAGTGACTCCGGATGACGAGGCCGTGCCGGTGCAGAGTGAATCTGTACTCGACACGGTCAATCCGTTTTCATACATCACCACCGCCCGTGCCATCCGAGAGTGGGACCCGGATGTGCTGATTGTGCGCTACTGGATGTCGTTTTTCGGCCCGGCGCTGGGCTATGTGTGCAGGCACCAGAAGCCCCGTTGCAAGGTTGTCGGCATTCTGGACAATGTGGTTCCCCACGAACAAAGGTTTTTCGACACTCCGCTGACAAAATATTTCCTAAGCGGCTGCCGGGGCTATGTGACCCTCTGCGAGGCGGTTTCAAAGGATTTGCTCCGTCTGAAACCGGACGCCCGGTTCACGGTAATCCCCCATCCGCTCTATTCCCATTTCGGGAAGGCGATTCCGCGCTCTGAGGCGGAAAAGTCTCTCGGGCTCGCCCCCGGAAAGCGCAACATACTCTTTTTCGGGCTCATCCGCGCCTACAAGGGGCTGGACATCCTGCTGGAGGCCTTCAGCGGACTGCCCGACGGGTATCAGCTCATTGTCGCCGGGGAGCCGTACGGAGGGTTTGAGAAATATCAGAAGATTATTGACGGGATGACCCCCGAGAAGAGGGCGGCAGTTTTCACCGACCTTCGCTACATCCGCGACTCGGAGGTGAAACGCTATTTTTCCGCCGCCGACCTCACGGTTCTCCCCTACCGGAGCGCCACCCAGAGCGGCATAAGCTCGATTTCCTACCACTTCGAGGTGCCGATGATCGTGACGGATGTCGGAGGGCTCAGGGAGACCATAGGAGAAAGGGGGACCGGAATTGTCGCTCAGGAGGCCACTCCCGCGTGCATCCGCGAGGAGATTGAAAGATATTTCGCCGCCCCGGAGCTGAGGGAAGGCTTCGTCGAGGCCATCCGCAGCGAAAAGCGGAGACTTAGCTGGGGAGAGTTCGCCCGGGAACTCACCTCTTTCATAGACTCGCTATAGAAAAATCGGGGGCAGCCCCCGCGATACCACATAAATTATTGACCCGCATTATTTTACAATGGATATGAAGCATTTTTCACGGATATTGACTCTTACCTCTCTCTGCCTTCTGCTTGGGGCGGGGGCAGGCACCGAACTTTTTGCTCAGAACAACGGTTACACACAGGTGCCGGTGGAAGTTTCCAAGGAAAAAGTGAAGGTCGGCGGGAAACTGTGCTACTCCCACGTGGTGCAGGAACGCCAGACCCTCTACTCCATCAGCAAGGCCTACGGGGTGGCGATTGAGGATATCTACCGCTTCAATCCGGGGCTCAAGGAAAAAGGGCTTCAGAAGAACGCCATAATCGTGATTCCGTCAGCGGAGGCTCTCAGTGGGAAGGCGGCAAAGGGCGGAAAGAAATCAGAGGAGGCTAAAGTATCCGATGACAAGGCTAAGGCAAAGGCTCAGGAAGCCTCCAAAGCGGAGAGCGCAGAGCCCGCCAAGGATGCCAAGATCCACAGTGTCAAGTGGTTCGAGACTCTTGAGACCATCGCGGCAAAATACGATGTGACTCCCGACGACATCATTCGCGCCAACTCCCTTCAGAGCACCGCTCTAAAGTCCAAGCAGCAGCTCATAATCCCAACAAAGGCCCAGAGCGCACAGTGGCAGAAGGAGAGGGAACTTGCAGAGGCTCAGGCCGCAAGGGAAGCTGCGGAGAAGGCAGCTGAAAAGGCCGCACGCGAGCAGAGGGCCGATGCAGAAGTTTCAGCGCAGAAAGCGGCGGAGCAGGAGTATTTCTCCGCAGACAATTCAATCGTGGAGAATGCGTCAGCCTCCGAGAGTCAGCAGACTGTCGAAAACAACGCCCCCAAGGACAAGGTCAGCATAGCCCTTATGCTTCCTTTCAAGTCCAGGGATGAGAAACCGAGCTCTTCGGCGATGGATTTCTACTGCGGAGCTCTTCTCGCCTCAAGGACTCTCGGGAACGAGGGACTGAACATCAATGTGGATGTGTATGACGTGGCCGACACGGACTACCCTATCACGAAAGAAGCTGTCGCAGGGGACGATTTCGTCATAGGACCGCTTGCGCCTGCCGACATAGAGAAAGTTTACGGCATCATCGGAGAGGACAAGCCGCTCATCTCGCCGCTTGACCCGAAGGCGGCCTCTCTCGCCACCCGCTACCCTAAGCTGATTCAGGTTCCGACTCCGCACGACCTTCAGTACGCCGACCTCGTACAGTGGCTCAGCGAAGAGACCTCTGACGGAGACCGCACGGTGCTCATTCGCGAAAAGGGCGGCAAGGAAAGTGAAGCGATGAACAGCCTGATTTCAATGCTCGATCTCGCCGGAGTGAAATACACAACAATCAGTTACAGCATTCTCGAAGGCCGCGACATTCTCGAAAGTCTGAAAGCGCAGACGGTGGAGAGCAAGGCTGGCGAAAAAGGAAAGCTCAGAAAAGGAGAAAAAGACCCGGTCAACCGCTTTGTAATCGCCTCCGAGAGCGAGGCGTTCGTCAGCGACGCGTTCAGAAACATAGGGCTCCTTAAAAGGGAGAACCGCAATGTGAAGATTTTCTGCCACTCGAAGGTGAGGGGCTACGACATCGAGGTGGAGAGCCTGCACAACAACGACCTCCACATAAGTCTCGCCTACTACATCGATTACAATTCCCCGGAGGTAATCCGTTTCGTGAAGGAGTACCGCGCGCTTTTCAAGACCGAGCCGACCCAGTTCAGTTTCCAGGGCTACGACATCGTTCTCTATTTCGCACGGCTCTGCGCCCAAAAAGGTGACGGGTGGCTCCGCGCAATCGGCACCGCTCCGCAGTCGATGCTTCAGACCCGCTTCGATTTCCGTGACGGCTCCCGCATCAACGAGGGCGTCCGCCGCATTGAATATGTTGACGACTACAAAATCAAGTGTTTATAAGAGAACACGATGGAATACCTGTCTAAAGAAAGATATGACGAGATTGCGGGGGAGCTTGAAAACCTCATAAACGTGGAATATCCCCGCATCAAGGAGAAGCTCTCGGAAACGAGGGCCGAGGGGGACCTGAGCGAAAATGCCGGCTACAGGGCCGCAAGAAGCGCTCAGGCGAAGGCCATCAGCCGCATCCGCTATCTGCAGAAGACCCTCCAGTACTGCAGGGTCATCGACACGAAAGCCCTTCCGAAAGACCAGGTTTCGCTCCTGAGCCGGGTGGAGTTCACCAATCTCTCCCTCAATAAAAGGATGGTGCTCACCGTCGTGAGTCCGCACGAGATGGACCTCCAGGCGGGAAAAATCTCTCTGAAATCCCCCATCGGGGCGGCGCTGATGGGTCACAAAGTCGGCGAAACGGTTTTGGTCCAGGCCCCGTCAGGGTCGTTTGAACTGAGAATCGAAAACATCGAGGTCGGGTCGGTCGAATAGAAACTCCCGGCAGACGGGCCGAAGCGCAGCGCAGGAAGGCACCGCAATCGCAGGTCTAAAAGACCAGAAGGCCAATCACCCCGGCAGAAAGAATTATCGTAATCGGGCCGAGTTTTTTGCTCTGGCACAGAATGAGCGCCGCTGCAAAAAGCGCCCAGGCAATCCAGTTCGGAAAATTCTCCTCTATTATTGAAACAGGGCTGACGTGGATGGTGAGCACCACTGCGGCTGCTGCAATAAGTCCCGTCACAACCGGACGAAGCCCCGCCATTGCGTAGGCGTAGGCCTGGCTGGAATGGTATTTATTGAAAATCCGGATTACCACAAGGAACACCAGGAAGGACGGCAGGACCACGGCGAAAGTGGAAAGGAACGAACCCAGAATGGAGAGAGGGACTCCGTAGCCGGCGCTGTGGATGACCTCGTAGCCCACGTATGTCGCGCAGTTGATGGCGACAGGGCCCGGGGTGCTCTGCGAGATGCCGATGATGTCTGTAAAAGCCCCCTCGGTGAGCCAGCCGTGAAGCATAACCACCTGAGACTGGATGAGAGAAACCATCGCTCCGCCTCCGCCGAAATTCAGAAGGCCGATGAGAAAGAATGTGTAGAAAAGTTCCCAGAAAAGCATCATCGCCTCACCCTCCTATCCTTAATGACTGAAATGCTGACGGCACCCGCTATGACCGTAAGGATTATCCATATCGGCGAAACTCCGAGAAACGCCACGAGAAAAACCGTCGCGACTACAAGCGCCACAGACCACCACTTCCACTTGGTTCCCTTGGCCATATCGAGGGCAGCCGAGAGAATCAGCGCCACCGCTACAGGCCTCACGCCCTGGAAGAAGCGGCGCACATAGACATTGTCCTTGAACGAGGTGAAGACCATCGCAATCGCGAGAATAATCAGAAACGACGGCAGCGCAGCTCCGATGGCAGCTACAATGCTGCCCTTGATGCCGCGGATGCGGTAGCCGGCATAGTAGGCGATGTTGATGGCGAGGATGCCGGGAGCGCTCTGGGCAAGGACGGTGACATCCTTGTAGTCCTCCGCGCTGATCCAGCCCCGCTTGGTGACCTCGTCGCCGATGAGGGGAAGCATCACATAGCCTCCGCCGATAGTGAAGGCGCCGATTTTTGAAAATACGGCGAAAATGCTCCAGAGTGAAACTTTGTTGTCCATATAAAGACGGCCATAATGGTTTAAAACGAAGACTTGGGTGCCTTGAACCCCGAAATGTGGCGGAGCGCGGGCAAAAAAAATGATGACTGAGGAACTCAATCATCATCTAATCGTTTTGTAGCGGGACCCAGGATTGAACTGGGGACCTCATGATTATGAATCATGCGCTCTAACCAGCTGAGCTATCCCGCCATCAT
>CAVAMP010000051.1:0-15427 GCA_963589825.1 Flexilinea sp.
AATACTCCGGGCTGAGTACCGAAGAAGTGCTTAGTCTGAAGCAGAACTGACATTCAACTTCAAACAAATTCCAGATTTCCCAATTCGGCGGGAAAGCAGAGCCGTAACTCCAGCATTTTCGGAGTTGCGGCTCTGTTGTCGATATGGTGATATGGTGATTTTCACAGAAAAACATACCGGAGAGATTGTTCCTCCAACAATTTCCGTTAACTTTGTGGGGTTTGCACTTTCCCTCCTGAGGCTGGGGCTTTGGACTTGCACGAAGGGACGGATTGAAATTTGAGGATATGGAATCGGAATTGAATTGGATTTGACTTTATGGATATGAAGAAATCATTGATAATTAGCATATTGGCTGTTGCCCTTGGAACTTTTGCTTCTTTCGGGGCATACGCTCAGGCCCCCGCTGAGGGTAAGGGAAAGGTGGCTGCGGAGAAGGAAATCAAGGACGCGATTAAGGACAATCTGCTGCTGAGGGCTGTGGAAAAATATGACAACGGGGCATTTGACGAGGCGGAGAAGATGCTTGTGAAGATTGTTGCGGAGGACCCTGGGTATGACGCCGCGCACTACTATCTGGCGCTCGTCTATATGGTGAAGGGGGAAGCGGACCTCTCGGAGATGGAGCTGAGGAAAGCTGTGGAGATTGACCCGGGGAATTTCTGGTACAGACAGAGGCTTGCGGCAGTGTATCGCCACAGCGGGCAAACCGTCAATGCCATAAGCACTTACGAGAAACTTCTCGAGGATTTTCCCAAAAAGAGCGAGCTCTATTTCGACCTTGTGGAACTTTATGCGCAGAACGGCGACTTCGACAAGGCGCTCTCCACTCTCGACACGGTGGAGAACATTTTCGGAACTACGGAGTCCATCGCCGTGTACCGCTTCAGGCTCCTTCTGAGTCAGGAAAAGAACGAGGAGGCCTACAAGGTGTTGGAGGAGTACAATTCCAAGTATTCTTCGCCATATATCCTTTCCACCCTCGGCGACTACAGGATGTCGATGTACGAAGACTCGCTGGCCATCGCCTACTACGACGAGGCGCTTTCGCTTGACTCGGACTATGCCCCTGCGCTCCTGGGAAAGGCCGAGGCTCTGAGAATGACTCGGAAATATGCCCTCTACTTCCCTGTGCTGGACAAATATATGGCATCCGAGGAGGCTTATCCGAGGGGAAAGGCTGAGTATCTTGGGGCTATTGTGGAGAAGTCCGACCCTAAATTCATCGCGGCGTTCCTTCCGCAGATTGACAGCGCGGCGAACATCCTCTTCCGCACCCACCCGACTGACAGCGCCGTCGTCTCGACCGTTGCGGGGCACTACTACAGAACCGGGCGTCAGGAAACCGGAATCGACCTTTTCCGCATCAACGCCGAGCAGAACCCTGACAAGGTGGAGCTTGAGGCGACCTATCTCTATGCGCTGCTGTATGCCGAAAAATGGGCGGAACTGGCGCAGGATGGGGCCGAGGCCGCGAAAAAATATCCCGAAGTCCCTGAGTTTCTGATGCTTTCAGGGGCAGGCTACAGCAATCTGAAGGAATATGACAAGGTAATCTCCCTTTGCGAGGAACTGGTCAGGGAATATCCGAAGGACAGTTCGGTGGTGACCCGCGCCTACATAACGATGGGCGACAGCTACTACCAGAAAAAGGACTCGAAAAACGCCTTCAAGACCTACGACAAGGCTCTGAAGGTTTCTCCGAACAACATTTATGTCCTGAACAACTACGCATATTACCTCTCTGTGGAGGGGAAAAATCTGAAGAAGGCCTACTCGATGAGCAAGAAAACCATCGAGGCCGAGCCGGACAACGCGACCTATCTCGACACCTTCGGGTGGATTCTCTATCTTCAGGGACGCGCGCTCGAGGCCGAGCCTTTCTTCAAGCACGCGATGCTCTACGGAGGGAAGGAAAGCGCGGTGATTCTGGACCATTATGCCGAGGTGCTGTATGCGCTGAAAAAGTATGACCTGGCGTTCGTGAACTGGTACAGGGCGCAGGCGAAGAACACCGACGGACAGATTCCGGACCTCAACGAGAGGATTGCCCAGAGGAAAAAGGCTTGCGGAAGGTAAGGAAAAGTTTCGCATGCGAAACTTGATAAGGGCTTCTGCCCGCCGGCCCTGAGGGCCGTAAAAAATCCCAAGGCACTGGAGTGCCGTGCGGAGTCTTTGAAGGGAGGGGATGTGTTGATAGGGAAGATGGAGCACCACTTCCCCTACAAAGGGGACGGGAGGGGTTGATATAAAGGTGCAGGGGGTTCAGATAAAAAATGCGGGAGGATTTGTGAGATGGGAAAAGTGCGTGGGATTTGAGAGTTTGATTAGAGAGAGATGGTTCACATATGAATTAGTTAGATACTTGCAAAAGTTGAATAAGTAATGAGTTGGTGCGGTGGCATATCTAGACTTATGGCGGGGGTGCTCTGGGGCGGTCTCCTGCTGCTCGGGGGTGAGGCTGCTTTTGCGCAGGACACCCGTGAGGCCGAAGAACAGAAAGCACGGCTCGAGAAGGAGATTGCTCTGATTAACAAGCAGTTGTCATCCAATTCCTCGAAGAGCCGAAGCGCACTTTCCACCTACAATCTTGTCTCGAAGAAGGTGAAAAACCGTCAGGAAATCCTTCGGCAAAGCCAGCGGAAGGAAAGGGAATGTGCGGATAAAATCTATCTCAAGCAGAAGGAAATCAATGCGTTGCAGCAGAGTTACGACACTCTTGCCGCGCACTATGAGCGCCTCGTGCTCGGGGCATACAAAAACCGCGACGCGAAAATCTGGTATATGTACATTCTTTCGAGCGAAGACCTCTCCCAGGCCTACAGGCGCTACGGCTATTTCAAGAGCCTCGCCTCCCAGATCGGGGAGGAAGCCCGGAGGATGGAGGAGACCCGCGCGAAGCTGACCGAAGAGCGGAATGCACTGCAGACTCTCAGGGCTGAGCAGAAGGCGGTTAGCGCCTCAACTCAGAAAGAACTTAAGAAACTTCAGGGCGAACAGGCTGAGTCAAAGGCACTTGTGAGTCAGCTCAAGAAGGAGAAGAGCCGCTATCAGAAGGAACTTTCAGCAAAGCGCAAGCAGGTGGAGGCGCTCGACAGGGAGATTGCACGGCTTGTCCGTGAGGCTGTCGGAGGCGGCGGAAAAGGCGGGAAGAAGAGCTCCGGGAAAATGGTGATTGACGAGAAGCTCGCGGCTGAGTTTTCGAAGAACAAGGGGAAACTGCCGTGGCCTGCCGACGGGCCGGTTGTGGACGAGTTCGGGGACAGATACCACCCGGTTTACAAGAATGTGAAACTGCCGCGCAACAACGGGGTGAGCATAGCGCTGAACCCTGGGACGACGGTGAAATGTGTGTTTGACGGGGTTGTGAAGCAGGTTCTTGTGATGCCGGGGTATAATCAGTGCGTGCTCGTGCAGCACGGCAACTATTTCACATTCTACTGCAAGCTGAAGAATGTGGTGGTAAAGAGCGGGCAGAAGGTGAAGACGGGGCAGGACATCGGGACTGTGGACACCATCGGACGGGAGACGCAGCTGCATTTCCAGATTTGGAAGGATACAACGCCGCAAAATCCTGAGCTCTGGCTCAAATAGTCCTTTTAAAAAGGAATTTACAAAACACTGAACAATAAGTATGAAAAAAATCGTATTTCTAACCGGGGCTACCGGAAATATGGGTTGGGCAGGCTTCCAGGAGCTGCACCGCAGAGGGGACAAATTTGTTGTGAGAGTGCTCGCGAGGCCGAGCAAAAAGAACCGCAAACTTCTCGCTCCCTACGAGGGGGACCCGTCGGTGGAGATTGTCTGGGGCGACCTTAACGACTACAACGATGTCCTTCAAGGAGTTACGGGCGCAGATTATGTCCTCCACGTGGGCGGAATGGTCTCCCCTGCCGCCGACTACTATCCGGAGAAGACCCTCAAGGTGAATGTGGGCGGAGCCGAAAATGTGGCGAAAGCTGTGCTCGCACAGGAGGACCCCGGGAAGATGAAGGTGGTTTACATCGGCTCTGTGGCTCAGCTCGGAGACCGGCTCTACCCCTACCACTGGGGACGCTCAGGAGACCCTGTGAAGGCCAGCCTTTACGATATGTATTCGGTTTCGAAATGCCGCGCGGAGAAGGCCATTGTGGACTCCGGCATCCCGCACTGGGTGTCGCTCCGCCAGTCCGGCATCCTCTACCCGGGCATTCTCAAGGTGGTGAACCCGACTGCGTTCCACGTGCCGGTTGCGGGCGTGCTCGAATGGGCGACTATCGAAGACTCCGGAAGGCTTCTGGCTAATGTGTGCGAGGAGTGGGTCCCGGATGAGTTCTGGAACAATTTCTACAACATCGGCAGCGGCGAAAGCTTCAGGATGACGAACTATGAGTTTGAGACCCGCCTTCTCACCGCCCTCGGACTCCCTGGCCCAGAGAAAGTCTTTGAGCCTCAATGGTTTGCGCTGAAGAATTTCCACGGGATGTGGTATGAGGACTCTGACGTGCTGGAAAACTATCTGCATTTCCGCTACAATGTCCCGGTGGACGAGTATTTCAAGTTGATGAAGTCCAAACTCCCGTGGTTCTACCACCTGGCGTTCCTCGCCCCGGCAGCGGCGGTGAAGATGTTTATGAAGCCTTTCGCCTTCGAGAAGGGCCTCGGCACGCAGTCCTGGGTGGACGGCGACCCGGAGAAGATGAAGGCATACTACGGCTCCCGCGAGGCCTGGGAGGCAATCAAGAGCTGGAAGGATGTGATTCCTCCGCATTGGGAGAAGAATCTCGAGAAGGCCCGCGAAAAGGGAGAGGTGAAGCACCTTTCTCACGGCTGGGACGAGTCCAAGTCCATTTTCGACCTCACCGATGCAGAGCTTGAGGCAGCGGCACAGTTCCGCGGCGGACGGTTCCTCGGGGCGGCGTTCGAGAAGGGAACGGACTCTGAAGGAAGAAGACGCCCGGGAGTTCAGTACCTCTGGGAGGACTCAGCCTCCCTCAAGCAGTTCACGGCGTCGCTGGAGTATGTGCTGTTAGGCGGTGGCTGGTTAGGAGAATAGCCTAGCCTGTCAGGCACGAAGGACGGCCTTTCTGAGGTTCGCTTTATGGTGGTTCCAGATTGCCCGTTTTTGTTTTTCTTTAGTATAGAAAAAGAAAAAATCGGGGGCTGACGGGGCTATGGGGCACATTGATTAGACTTCTCGTTTGTAAAAACATAAAAAACGGGGCGGATTAAAGAAAAAGAAAATTGTGGCGAAATGCTTTGGGGCGCCGCCAAATTTTTGCGATTTCTTCCGCATTTCCATTCCTTTGCACCGAGGCATTGACTCCCGCAGCCGATGCCCAGGCGTTTTATGTTCCAATCCTTTTTGAAGCCCCAGAATATGACTCTAAAACCAACTACCTTATTCACAGTCGCGCTTGCCGCCGCGGCCGCCCTACTGCTCCTCTCCGCCTGCTCCATTGTGGAACTCGGCGAGATAACCCAGAGGGAAGTGACCCCGCCCTACCTTGACGAGCCGACAGTTCCCAAGACAACCGTTGTTGTGGGAGTGACGGCAGACTCCATCGTGGTGCTGCGGGACGGGAAAACCTCGCTTGGAGTGAGAATCGGGGACGAGGAAGTCGCGACGGACGACATTGATATGCACCGCTACCTCTCGGGGCACCTTTACACCGATTTCAGCACGGGCACCCAGACCGTCATTTCCCGCGACGGGACCGAGATTTTCCGCTACGACGGAGTGGAGCGCATCCTTTTTATGGCCGAGAGAGGCGGCGACATCCTCACCCTCGGGGAGTCCCGGAGCGGGCGGGGGTTCTCCTCGCGAGTAAACGGCGAGACTGTCCTTCAGAGCGATGTGGGCACGGTCTTTCAGAACGCGGAGCTCTCACCCGCGGGCGGCATCAGGTTTTTCTACAGCCTTCCGGTCAATTCCACGGGTGGGGCAATCACTGAATATTACGCCGTGGACGGGGCTGAAAGCCGCAAAATCAGCATCCCGCAGGAAGTTTTCGGAGTCATCGATTTCGCATTTGACAGCGTTCGGGAGGCATCCGGGGCCGAGGAAGAGCTCCCAGCCTCGGAGCTCAGCGCTGCAAGCGGGAAGGCCGACGGGGAAGAAGCCTGGGACATCTGCATCCTGTGCCATCAGAAGAACTCGGAGGGAGAAGACCGCCCGGGGATATACTCCACCGCCTCCTCCGCTTTCACCCCGCTCGAATACAAGACCGGTCTGTATATGGGCATACTCCCCTACACAGACCGGAACATACATTCAGTCACTCTCACCACGGCAAGCACTCCGATGCTTCTGCTCTGCGAAGAATCGAATATTCACGGAGAGTTCACCTCAGTCTATCTTGACAGCAAAAGGATTTATTCCTGGAAGGGCAGCGAAGTCCTTCCGATGGGTTTCCGCCCGCTCGCGGACGGGAGCGTCGCCGGGGTGGTGAAAGGGACGAAGTGGACAAGCGCGGAACTTTTCTACTGCGGCGCCGAAAGCGGGCGTTCTCTCCCCGAAGGCTATTCTCTCAGGAGTTCCGGTGCAATCCTCTGCGGCGAAAGTGCGGAAGACGGGGTCACACTGGGCCTGAGCTCCAAAACAGGCGGCCGAGCCATCCTCTGGAAAAACGGAGAAGCGGACAGCCTCGACTTCCGCGGCACCGTCACCGCCGTCCTGCAGGAATAAGCATCTCAAAGGCCATAGAAACGCCAGCGAGTAAAATAAATCGATATGGGTCGGAATGTCACTTTTTTAAGACGATTCCGAAGTCATAGACACGAATGTTCTCGTGTCTGCGTTACTCGCGTCGCCCAGACAGATACACGCTGAAGGTGCAGCCTGCGTAGACCCAGATGATAGAAATCATACAATCAGAAAGGCAACAGGAAACTTTTTAAAGGCGATTCCGACCAATATCGTAAGTCGATTTCTTCCTGTTAACGGCTGTTGGAACGGGGCACGAGCTTATTCAAACAGGTCGTCAAGAACGACTTGCTGCTGTATGTAGCCGCTGTACATATTACGTTTGACGCCGAAAGTGGTTATCATAGTCGGGACCAAAGTCTTTTTCGTGCCTGTGGCACTGCGGAACGCCTCCACCTTGTTACGGAGATTCATTGAATAATCCTTCTGTATCGTAAACTCGCCGCCATAGAACTTCGCCTCACAGATGTTGATGAAACGGTCTCTTCTGTCAATCAAGAGATCTATCTGAGCCCCGTGAAGCTCTTCATCGGCGAGTTTTCTCTTTTCAATGTGCCAGCTTGACTGCTCCGACAAAACTGAACCTATCCCCAACGCGTTCTTCACCTGTTCGATATGGCTCTTGATCAGTTGCTCGAAACCGTATCCGAGCCACTGAGCCTTCTGGGGATTGTCTATCATATGTGTCCAGAAATGCTCGTCACCAGCACAATTATCTTTTATGAACCTGTAATAAAACAGGGTATAGAAGTCGCAAAGCTGGAATGTCCGGGTCTTTGAGGTCCTTCCGAAATAGTGACACGCCCTGATGAAACCACATTTTTCAAGGTCTCTTAGTGCCACGGTCAATTTTCCGTTGTCCGGCAGTTTAGTCAGACTTATGATTTCATCCCTGGTCAAGCCGACCTGCTTACCGGCAAGAGCCTCAACAATCTTTGTATAAATTTCGGCATTGGAGAACAGGGTTTCGTACAAGTTGTCAAATTCATCCCACAGCTTCCCGTTTTTTCTGAAAAAGCAATTGTCAATGTTGTCTGAAAGAGTCCTTTCCGGATCCAACTGCTTGAGATAATACGGGATACCGCCCATTATCATATATATTTGGGCTATGTCGTAATGCTCCAGTTCGAATCCTTGCTTTTTCAGGTATTGTTCAGTTTCCGACAAAGTGAACGGATTCAGAAACATCTTGCTTCCGGCACGATTATACAATCCTCCCTTATGCTTGAACAGTTTGTTGATAATCCAGTTTGTGGCACTGCCGCATACTATGAGCATAATGTCGTCCTGGGCACAGCCCCACCCGTTCCAGAACCATTCAAGGGCTGTAAGAAAGTTGCTGCCCTTTGTGTCCATCCACGGCATCTCGTCAAAGAAGAGAAGACGCTTTCCTCCATCCCTCCGTTCGTTGAGATACTGTTTCAACGCAGCGAAGGCTTCCATCCAATTCGCCGAGCGCGGAAGATCCGACTTCCCGGAGTACTCCCGCAACGCCTGGTCGAAATTCGCAAGCTGAACGGCCATCCTCTTCTTGTGCAGACCCGTAACTTTAAAAGTGAAGCGGTTCTCGCCGAAAGTCTGATTGACAAGATATGTTTTCCCGACGCGGCGGCGGCCATAAACTACGACCATTTCAGCCTCGTCAGACGAGTAACGCCTGAGCAATTCCTTTTGCTCCTGTTTTCTTCCGATAATGACAGCCATATTTTTATGAATCTACGCTGCAAATGTGGGAAAAATTTCTCATAAAATCAAACGACATGGGTCGGAATGTCACTTTTTTGAGGCGATTCCGACCACTATCGATGAATTGTATGCAAGATAACCGCCTTAGATTAAACGGTATCAGATGGCGTTCTACCCTATTTTTAACAAGAATAACCAACGATATGGGTCGGAATGTCACTTTTTTAAGGCGATTCCGACCACTATCGATTGCCGTTGTTCCCTTCGATTATGTTGCGGGCGAGGGTATTGGCGCAGACGAAGTCTTTCAGCGGCTGGCAGTCGGTGCCGAGGATGGTGTGGCGGTCGCCCTGCCAGAGGATGCTGCCTTTGTAGAGGAAGGCTATCTTGTCGCCTATTTCGAGGATGGAATTCATATCGTGGGTGTTCATCACCGTGGTCATATTGAATTCCTTCGTCAAGTCGCTGATGAGGCGATCAATCAGGATGGACGTGTAGGGGTCCAGGCCGGAGTTCGGCTCGTCGCAGAAAAGATATGCGGGGTTCAGCGCTATGGCCCTTGCTATGCCCACCCTTTTCTGCATTCCGCCGCTGAGCTCGTTGGGGTATTTGTCGTCCGAACCCACCACATTCACCTTTTCGAGGCAGAACTGCGCCCTTTCCCTTTTCTGGGCAGGGGTCCAGTCGGTGAAAAACTCCATCGGGAACATCACATTCTCGATTACCGTGGCGAAGTCGAAAAGCGCGCTTCCCTGGAACAGAATACCGATTTTCTGGTGAAGGGCCTTCTTCTGCCCGTAGTTCATCGCAGAGAGAGACTCGCCGCTGTAGAGGATGTCTCCGCTGTCGGGCTGCATCAGTCCGATGAGGTTTTTAAGCAGCACGGTTTTCCCCGAGCCGCTTGCCCCGATTATCATATTGCACTGGCCCGGGGCGTACTCGACATTGATGTCCTTTAGGACCTGGACTCCGTCAAAACCTTTATAGAGATGTTCTACCTTTATCATAATTTAGAGCGTAACTTATTGTGTATTTGTGGCATAGACCCTAAGGGCTAATAGAGCATCAGCTGGGTGACTATGAGGTCGAACATAAGGATGAGGATGCTGGAAATCACGATGCTGCGGGTGCTGGAGCGTCCCACTCCGAGCGAACCTCCCTTCGCGTAGTAACCGTTGAAGGCGGCGACCGAGGAGATTATGAAGCAGAAAAGCGCCATCTTGAAGCAGCTGTAGAAAATGTAAAATCCATTATAACAATACCTTATGCCGGTAATGTAGGACGGAGCGGGGATTATCCCGGTGACAGCCACCACAATCCATCCTCCCACAAGTCCGAGCGCAAGGCTCATCAGCATCAGGAACGGGCTGAGAAGGGTCGAAGCGACGAGTTTCGGGAGCACGAGGAAGCCTGCGGAGTTCACTCCCATCATATCCATAGCGTCAATCTGCTCTGTAATCCTCATACTTCCGAGCTCGGATGAAATGTTCGAACCCATTTTGCCGGCGAGGATGAGGGCCACCATCGTGGAGCAGAACTCCAGGATGAGGCTTTCCCTGACCATATATCCCACATACATCTTGTCGATGAACGGGTTTTCGAGGTTGGAAGCCGTCTGGATGGCGAGCACGCCGCCGATGAACACGGAAATCACCCCCACAATCACGATGGAGGAGAGTATGAGTTTGTCCGCTTCGAGCACGAACTGCCTCCAGAAGAGTCTCCATTTTTCGGGTTTACGGAAAACCTGCCTGAGGAAGAGGTAGTAGCGGCCGACAGATTCGAAGAATGTCTTTATCATATTTTCGGGTTTGGGGACTGGCGCCTGCGGACTTCGCCCTCATTTCGCCAATTTTATCGCAAAATTACCACTTTTTTCTTTTTTTTTAATCTTTTTCTCCAGTATAGACTAACCTTTGCCCCCGGGGCATTTTTGTTTATTTATTCAGAAGGCGCATTGCCGTGTTGCGCTCCCTGATTAAAGCCTCACGACCTACGGATCCCGGACTTATTAAACCTTACGATATGCTAATCAACATTCACAGTGCAAAATGTATCGGCGTGCAGGCGGTGCACGTCACGGTGGAGGTGGACATCTCCCCCGGCATCGGCATCCATCTCGTGGGCCTTGCGGACGCGGCGGTGAAGGAAAGCCTTCTACGCACGGTCACGGCGCTCCAGTCGCTTGGGTTCCGCATCCCCGGGAAAAGGATTGTCATCAACCTCGCCCCCGCGGACATCCACAAAAACGGCAGCGGATATGACGTTCCGATAGCCCTCGGCATCATCGCCGCCTCCGGCCAAAGGGACCTTCGCGACATCGAGGACTACATCATTATGGGCGAACTCGGGCTCGACGGCACCGTGAGGCCGGTTCCGGGTGCGCTTCCGGTCGCGGGGATGTGCGAGGAGGAGGGCCGCAGAGGCTGCATAATCCCGCTCGAATCGGCCCAGGACACCGCCGACTGCTACCCAGATATGGTCTACGGGGTGAAGGGCCTTCTGGAAGTCATCGAAATCCTTGAGGCGAAGACCGATGTGAGCGGCTATCTCATCCGTAACCGCAGGAGCGAAACCCGCCCGGAGGAGCCTCCAGCAGGGGCTGAGGCGATGGATTTCTCTCAGATTGTGGGGCAGGAAGGGGCGAAAAGGGGGATGGAAATTGCAGCCGCAGGAGCCCACAACATAATTATGGTGGGGCCCCCCGGCTCAGGTAAGTCCTCGCTTGCGAAGGCTCTCGCCGCCATTCTGCCGCCTATGTCCAAGGAGGAGTCCATCGAAACGAGTAAAATCTACTCGGTGGCAGGGGTGTATAACCGCCGCGGACTTATGACCTCGCGTCCGTTCCGCTCACCGCATTACAGCGCCTCCATCCCGGCCCTTATCGGAGGCGGCTCAGACAGCATCCTCCCGGGGGAAATCTCCCTCGCCCACAACGGAGTGCTGTTCATAGACGAGTTCTGCGAAGCTCCGAAAAGGGTCGTGGAGGCTCTCCGCGCCCCGATGGAGGACAGTTCCATCACCATCTCCAGGCTCCGCTGCAAAGTGACCTACCCTGCTTCGTTTATGCTCGTGGCCGCCACAAACCCCTGTCCCTGCGGCTATTACGGCGAGGGCGAGAGATGCCGGTGCACAACGGGGCAGAGGCTGAACTACCTCTCGCGCCTCTCGGGCCCCATTATGGACCGCATCGACATCCAGCTCTGGCTCCACCCGGTGGACGCGGGAAAGCTTGTGCGGCGCAAGGAGGAGGAAAGCAGCGCAGCGGTGAGGGAAAGGGTCGTGCGCGCCCGCGAAATCCAGAAGCAGAGGTTCGCCTCCGAGGGCATCTACACCAACTCGGCGATGAACAACCGTATGATTGAAAAATACTGCCCGCTCAATGACGAATGCAGCGCCTACCTCCAGAGGACAATCGACCGGATGGGCCTCTCGGCAAGAGCCTGTATGCGAATCATCCGCATAGCCCGCACGATAGCCGACCTGGAAGGCGTCCCCGACATCTCCATCCTCCACCTCTCCGAAGCCACCGGTTTCCGCTTTATGGACAAAACCCGAACAATCTGAGCGGCGAGAGTCGAGAGGAAAAGCCTGAAAGTGGGACAAATTCCAAACTATTTCGGACATTTTTGCTTACATTTGCGGCGTTATGGAACACAGGATAGAAATCAAGAATATTGAGGAGCTGGACAGGGCGGCCGGAGAGTTTCTGGAACAGATCGGAAATCATCGGCTTGTTGCCTTTTATGCTCCTATGGGTGCGGGAAAGACAACTTTTACCTCCGCGCTTTGCCGACGGCTTGGCGTGGACGAGCCCGTCTGCTCGCCTACATTCACAATCGTGAACGAATACATCGCATCCTCCGGCGAAAGCATCTATCATTTTGACTTCTACCGGATTACGAAAAATTCAGAGGCACTTGACATCGGCCTGTACGACTACCTCGACAGCGGCAATCTCTGCCTGATGGAATGGCCGGAAAATGTCGAGGACCTTCTCCCAGACGAAACTCTCAAAGTCCAAATCCGGGTCAATCCCGACCTTTCCCGCAGCATCATCTGGGCTGGCTGAGGTCAGGGAACTGTCCTCGTGCGCTTTTCGCTCGCTGCGGCGAGGGCTACCCCACCACAGAGCAGGCCGAAAATTACTACGAGGAGGACGTGGAGCACGTTTATCACTTTCTGTACCAGAATCTTGGTTTTGCGGGCTGAGAAATCCAGAATATTGTGCAGGGTGAAATCCTCGCCTTCTGAGTCAAATTCTGCCTTGTAACTATCCACATTGTCAGCAAGAATCTCCAGAGCCTCTATAATTCTGTTCGCTCCGACTGCGCTTGCGATGAGCCCCATTCCCGGATCCGCATTGAGAGCTTCCCTTACAAGCCGCGGAGAGGAAGTTATTTCCTTCAGGCTTTCTCCGTCAAGCGGTCGGTCCTTGCAGGAAGGATAATACTTGTACAGGGCCTCTTCCACTACAGCGACACCTCCGCTGATTTTACCTTCCACAATGTTTGGAATGAAGGCCGCGCCGATGCTTAGACCGCAGCCCAACAGGCAGACTGCGATCAGAAATCCATAGAAGAATTTGCGCTGTTCGCCGTCCTTGAATCCGGGGACAGAAAACCGAAGGGTTACACAGCACAGAAGCGAAATAAGTGCGGCGGAGAGAATTGCAAGAAAGATGTTCATACATAATCAATTATGATGGGCAAAACGGGCCCAGGAGAACTGGCACGCGAAAATGTATCATACACCCTCCAACTGCCTCTGTATCCAACGGATGCTCTCTTCCCGTCTCAGGTCTCTCAGCACCAGCCTAGTCATAAGACGGCCGCAGGGGGTGTGTACATATTCCCGGAAACTCCAGGGGATGAGTCCCTGGGTGTTGCGGCGCATCAGTATGTCATAAATCCGTCTCTTGCTTTTCCAGGAACTGAAGATTTTCCAGGCTCCTTTCCAGCAGAGCAGTGAAAGAACGATGCCGATGCCCCTGACCCAGAGGAGGCAGGAAAAGATAAAGGGCACAGACGCCGCGCATACTCCTGCGGCAAGAAGAATAAAGCCGTAGAGATTGAGGTAAAGGTACCTTCTCAGAGTGTCTATACCCTTTGTTGCCATAGGTTAACTGGACTTTGGTTACTGTGCAGCGGAGATCGCTTTGTAGAAAGAATCGACAATCTTCTGCGCCTCTTCCTCGTCAGCTCCTGTCAGGAGAACTGAAGTGCGCTGGGTAAACGAGTCGTAGTAGAGGCTGTAGGCCTGGCAGAAGCATCCGAAGAAAGTTCCTTCCTTGGTGTAGCCCACTTCCTTCACGCTGCTTGGAAGCACATATTTCACGTTCTTGGCGGTATTGAAAACCCATAAGGCCTTGTACTGAATAACTTCCACCACCCTGCGGTCGGTTATGACGACAAAACCGTGACGTTTGTTTCCTAGAAGGAGGTTGATAAATTTGACGATCTGACCCCACATTCTGGCGAGCGGATTGGAACTTCCGGCCCAAAGTTCGGCTTCAAGTTCGACTACAAGTTGTTCTCCTTCGGCGAGAACGATTCCCGATTTAAGATTTCCCATAAGGTTGCAATTGTTGCCCCGGATTGTTATTATCTGCCGTCGAGCGGGACAACCTTACTCTGGGGCAGCGGTAATGAAAAATGGTTACAGTTGGGGTAGCAAAGGTGGGATTATGGGCGGGAAATCGCAACTTCAATGCGTCAATTGTACCCGGAGGACGGCGATTTATACCCATTGACGGGAATTTGACGGATTGACGCGCCTTCTGACGGGAGATTTTGCCTATATTTGTCTTCGTTATGACACAACCCATTTCCGAATATCTCTGTGACTTCAGCTTCGGGATGCTTTTCTCGGCGCAGATAATCTGCACCGGGGTTATGTATTTCAAAGGAAAAACACACAGCATGCAGAAGGCCGTATTCTATTTTATGGCTTATATGCTTGCCATCAGTGCCTTTGAACTCGTTTTCTTTCTGTTTACGAAAGTCGCGGGCAAATATGCCTCTCTGACCTCTCCCCTTACTGACATTCTGGAGATGACCGTTATTCCGGCGGCGCTTCTGCTTTTCCTCCGAATCGTTGACCCGGAGAGGAGAAGATGTTGGTTTCTAGGGGCGAATGTCCTGTTCTATGCCGCTATGCTGGTTTTCTACTGCCTTGTGAGGATCGAACGCCTATACTGGTTCGTGATGGTATTCAGCATCATCTATTCCATCGCGATTATCGCCTACGGATTTTTCGCCGCACAGAGGTACAACAACATTCTGAAAAACAATTTCTCCGATGACGGACTTTCGCTCTACTGGCTTCGGTACATCATCTACAGCTACGCCGCCATAATGGGCATCTGGGTCTGGGCCTCAGTCTGCGGGGTTCCGTACGCGGTTGCATTGTACAATGTCGGGATGATTGTGCTGCTGGGACTCATCTGCTATTTTTCCTACCGTCAGAACGATATGATGGACGCCCTCAAGGCCCTTTCGACCGATGACAGAACCCGTACGCAGATTGCCAAAGACCGCAGTTTCGCATCTGACATTGAAAGGCTTTTCCGCGAGGATGAGGTTTATCTCAACCCGAAACTCTCAATCGGGGACCTTGCGAAGGCGCTGGGAACAAACAGGACTTACGCGTCCAATTTTCTGAACGACCAGATGCACACGAATTTCTACGAGTATGTGAACGGATGGAGAGTGGAGAAGGCGAAGGTGCTGCTGTCAACGACGGCGCTGCCGCTTGAGAGCGTGGCGGAGAAGTCAGGATTCAACTCCATCAGCAGTTTCCGACGCTATTTTACCGCCGCCTGCGGGATAACTCCGTCTTCCTTCCGAAAGCGAGGGAAAGACGAATTAACCAGTTGATTTCCAATGTCTGCAACCCCTATTAAGGGAATCCCTTTCGTTTTATTTCCAAAAACACTCATATTTGCAGTGTTTTAGAAATAAAATATGGATATCTGCGGCGATGTAGTTTATGCTTTTTCTATGCAGAAGACTGAGGGGCCGCTGCCGGACATTGCTGCGTAGATGCAGTGGGGGG
>CAVAMP010000052.1:0-13388 GCA_963589825.1 Flexilinea sp.
CATCGACACCAAGGCATCCGTCAGCTCCGCCGACGGAAAGTTCACCTGGAGCAAGCCTGTTTTCCTCAATGGGACACCCATTTCAGCAATTTCGGTCGATGATGTCGAGCAGCTCCCTCACCTGGGGCTCCTCTCGGGTGTGGAGGAGCACTGACTTGTGTTTGTTGTCGTAGGGGTTCACGTAGTCAATCTGGTAGATTTTCTCTGCGAGGAAGCGGGCATGGTCCAGAGTTATTTCGGTCTGGGCGGCCTTCAGGATGCGCTCCAGTTCCAACATAATCGTGTAGGCTACAAAGCAGATGCAGACGTGGGCCTCTATCCTGTTGAAGAGGCGGTGGTACATCGGACGGATGTCCAGGTCGGTCTTGCAGAAGCGGAACGCCCTCTCGATTATAAAGAGGTAGCCATATTCCTCGACCACTTTGTCGTCCGGGAGTTTGCTGTTCGTCGTGTAGCCCTTCAGGCCGTCAAGAGCGGCATCGCTCCTGACCTTGTCGTAGTCAATCGTGACGGTGGCCTCGCCCGACAGCGTCAGGAACTTGTTGTAGCCCCTGTTGTTCAGCTTGTCCTTCGTGAACTTATCGCTTTTGTAGCGTTTCTCAAGCCGTTTGAGACCCTTTTCACGATCGGCCGCATTCTTTCTCGCCCTCGCGTCGCTCATCGTCACAATCATACGCCTTTCGCCCTCAAGGGGTATGCACGCGCTTTCCCCGTTCCTCAGTCCCAGAGCGGCGACCTTCTCCCTAAAAGAATCGCTCTGAGAGCGTATTCTAGCGCCGAGGATGTATTCATATCCACCGGCCTCAAGGTCCTTGATGTTTTCCTTGCTCAAAAGCCCCGCATCCGCGACCACAATCGGCTTCGGGAACTCGAACCGCTTCTGCAACTTCTCTATAATCGGTATCATCGTGTGGCCCTCGTAGGTGTTCCCGGGGTGGATTTCGTAGCCTATCGGGTTGCCTCCGGGACCGACCAGCAGGCCGAGGACGACCTGAGGATTGGAGTTCTTCCCGTCCTTAGACCATCCCGGGATGCGGACATCATCCTCCCTGGACTCGAAGTACATCGTGGTCGTGTCGTAAAAGACTACGGAGACTGTGCCTCCCAGCACCTTCAGCGCCTGATTGTAAGTCACCTGCTCAACCTCGTGCTTGACATCGTTCCCATTCTCCTTCTGTCTGCGCTCGGATCTCCAGCACAGGTTGTCTAGAAAACGGTAAATTTTGTCCTCGTTGTAGTAGCGGTTCATAAAGTAGGCGAGGTAGCGGAGCGTCTTCAGCTTGCTCCCTGGACGATATAATCTGGTGACAATCAGGCTCTTGAACAGTTCGTTGTCGGATGTTCTGACCGCACCGAAGCCTATCTTGTCGAAAAGGCGGCCGTAGATGAGGTCCGGACCCACGAGGCGAAGCTGATTCTGGCCGATGCCGGCGAAAATCTCGTCGTATGCAGCCGCCTCGTCCGAAGGGAAAAGGTCGTCACCGTGTCCGTATTCGCACTCCTTAGCCCATTGCCGAGCTTTACTCTCAAGCGTCGTAAGTTCAGCCTCGTCACGGCTGCTGCCGAAGGATTTCTGTACACGGGACTTGCCGCCAATCTTGGCGACCACTTGAACCGAGGTCGACCCGCTCTGGTTATGTTTCCGCCGTACGAACATACCGCGAAGTTAGACATTTGTCGCGGGACACCCAAATTACCTCGCCAATATGCCCCACAGATATGTCAGTGGCCGATTCTTCAAAAAATCCTTCAAATTGTGCGGAAAACAGGAAAATAATCAAGCTCGGCATCAGCTTCTCCTCCGAAACCCGCACCGTCGACGGCTGGAAGATGGCGGAGTAGCCTCTCGCTTCAGGAGGCGGAGAGCTGGGTGTTCATCCACTCGAGGCGGCGGGAATAGAAATCAAGGAGGTAGTCCACCTCGGCATCGTAGTCGCCGAGCCAGACCAGATTCGGCCAGATGTAAGTGTCAAGAATCGGCCATCGGGTGAAATTTCTTCCGGCAGAACCTCGCATAAGGCTGCTTCTTTTCCGGATTTCATCGGGGAGGGCTTTCAGTGCGGGATAAAGCTCCGCCCAGCGGGACTTGACTTTGGAAACAAACCACGGATCCTGAAACATATACCAGTACCATCCCGTATTGATTCCATTCTGGGTGTGATTCCGGATATACCAGCCCTCAGGGCCGTTCGTCACCCCCTCGTGCGCGCTCAGATAATTGCAGTTGCCCCAGGCGAGGTCAAAATCCCAGACGTGACAGAACTCCAACGGGGCGTTTTTGCGCTTAACAAGAAAAAGGCTCTTGAACAGGTCGGCATCTATGTTTTTCGCCAGCTCCTGAATGATGTAGTGGTTGACGAACGAATCAATGTCGACATAGGCCCGGTAACCCTTCTGCGGGTCCTTGAAAGAGGCGGAGACGAGCGAGGCCTCAAAATCGTCGAAATATCGGACAATCTCGTCCTGCAAAGTCTGCGAAGGCTGCTCAGGGTCCGTGAACATTATGGGAAATCCCATCTTCGTGTCGAAACATACGGGATTGTCCTTCTTCGCCTCTATTTCAAGATAACAATCCCCCGCATCCACATCGATGTTGACACGATGCTTCGCCACTTCCTTGTGCTCAGTGAAGTCATAGCTGCCGATATAGTTATCGTTGAGATACACATCCACATTGAAGGTTTCAGGAGTCCAGGACATTCCGCAAATCTCCGACACACGCATCGCCAGAGCATTTCTCAAGAGGGACTTGTCCGTGTAGTTGGCAAGCAGAACCCAGTCGCGGTTAGCGTTCATACCGAAAATCCCGGCCTTTTCGTCAAGCTTTATCTTGTACGGTTTCTTAGGAAAATTGCTCCAGGTGCTGTTTCCGCGCCCACGAATCTTCATCGGGGAGGTGAATTCCTCAATGTCCCAGTAGATTTTCCCGGGGTCGGTGATTTTTATCGTTCCGTTCACATAATCCGTCTTGCCGATTGAAACGCAGTTTTCAGTATAAATCCTTACAGTTGGGTACGGTTCATTGAGTTCAACCTTATAGGTCAGTTTCCTGTCGTCGAACAAAGTCAGCACATACTCGACCTTTCCGGAAAAATTCTGTTTTGAGCGCCGGTTTCTCTGCGCCTCGCCGCCGACGGTCAACCCCTTTCCCCTGAAAGATATGTCCGGGCACAGGTCTTCGGCAAGAGAGCCGTAGGGGACCTCCGCAATCAGCGAGGTCCTTGAAATCGAGCACTTCACATCCGAGCTTAGGGAGGGATTGTCGACCTTGCGGAACTTGAATCCCCACAAAGAGCCCGACTCCGAACTCGGGATGTGCAGGACATTCCCGTTGGAAAGATATATGACTATCGCATCGCAGTCATACGCCACGCACACCACTCTGGACCGCAGATTACCGAGTCCTTCATCGGATGAAATGAAAGTGGACGCCCCGTTTACGCGCCAGCGGCCTTTCACGAGGCTGACATCAGGAAAGATCCCGTCCAAGGCCTGATAAACAGGGGTGGAACGCGAGTCCACATCCACCGAGGTGCCGTCCGACAGCGCGAACGAAGTGACAGTCCCGTCCGCAGAGCAGGAGGCGAACAGAGCGGGAGAGTAAAAAGCGGAGAGCAGTTCATCCGTTGTCTGCATCTGCTCCGCCGTATATAGTTCCTTGGTGCAGGAAAGACAAGCAAGAAGGGTGAATATCAGCGGGGAAAGCCTCTTCATCAGTCCGTAATCTCGACTTTTTCTATCGCTGCGCTAACCTTGTAAATATGATATGACCATTCAGCGACACTTGCCGTGCCTGATACCGTGTAGAAAACGGTCGGGGTCTTGTAGTTCTTCAGGTAGCCGTACTCGTCGCGCTGAAGGCAGGCATTGTGGTTTCTGTAGAATCCGGTGACGGAATAATCTATATCCGGAAGACGGGTCCAGGTCCCCTTGCCCTCAAGAAAGGACTGAAGTCCCATATATGCGACGCTCTGATAAGATTCGATGTAAGACGGATAGACGTCAGAGCAAGTGCCTGAGAACACTCCGACGACCTTTTTATTCGCCTCGTCAACCGCAAAGTCACAATTATGCAGGGAGATGTTGAACCCCATTGAGCTGACTGATTTCGCAGTTCCGACTCGCAGGTTATCCATATCGCTCATATCGAGGCTGCAGAAGAATAAGCCTGTGCCGTTGGTGTCACCTTTCGTATAGGTGAGCAGCACCGAGCCCTCGCGGTCAAGCGAGAATGCCGATGGCTGACCGACTCCCCACGCGACGTCGCGATTGTCCGGGAAAGCGACAATCTGTTTCGGATACTTCACCCAGGAGGTGGCGTTCAAGTCATTGCTGAATGCGACTCCCACTTCATTGCCCTTGCAGTCCCCCTTGTTTATGCCAAGATAGAACATAGCATATTTATATTCTGTTCCGCCCATCTTGAATTTGCCCCGGATGACGCTCGGATCACAGCAGTGGTAGCTGTCCCAGGCGCCGGATGTAGGCTGGAGGACGCTCACAGGTGTTGTCTTGGTGCCGTCCGCCTTTATTTCAAAATGGTAGATATTGTCGACCATCTTGTCCGCTTCCGGGTTACCGCAGAAGAAAATATGGCACGAGCCGTCCTCCATTTCAAGCACGGACGGGCAGTAGGCATAGCGGTTCTGAGGCTGGAATCCGAAGATGTCAACAGGCTGTCCCCATTTGGTCACGGACTTGTAGGCGCGGCCGCCTCCGCCTTCTTCCTCCTTAACGGGAGCTTCATTCTGAGAGCAGGCGCACAGAAATGCAGGGACAAATGCAAGGCATATCAACAGTCTGGATATTTTCATTTCGATTTGGGTTTGCTTGGGATGAGTTCAACAAAATGAGATACAAGAGCTTCTCTCTGAAGGGAATCCGCCTTCATATATTGCCGGTCGCCGTCAGAAGCGGGTGTAAACAGGGTTGCCCCCTTGTCCGTCACTTCAATCCTTCCGTTCCCGGACATAGTGAACCAGTCCCCGCCTTCAACTGCATAAACAAGCGCAGTCGGGTCCCACATAGGACGGTCATAAGGCATCGGGAGATAGGCCTTGTAGGCCTCGACAACAGGGTTGAGCGGAGCCCAGCCGAAGTCCTTCTCGATGCTTTCGGCCGGATAGCAGGTCTTTACCCCGAGTTCGAACGGTGTCACCACTACGGGCGTAGGCCAGTCCTCGAGGACGGTTTTGGCTGAAGGGACATCCTTCATCACATTGTATTCATAAAAGTTGGGATCCTCGAAATTGCCGGCCATAGCAACCAGAAGCTTCACTTTCTTCGCGATAAGTTCTCTTCCGGAAAGCGGCGAATACTCATCGCCTTCCGTCCCGAGAAGCTTGATCAGATTGGTGGAGAATCCTATCGAGACAACTACGACAGACCCGTCAGGCTGCTGCGAGAGAATTTTCCTGTAAAGGATGTGCGCATCGGGAAGAGCATCATAGTCGCTGATTGAACGCTCAAAGGCGGGAGAACCGTCCTCATTCTTCATCCCGACGACAACCTTCGCGTAATTTACCGCATCGTCCTCGCAATAGGACGCCCCCTCGCGGATAACTCCGATCGGAATCTCCGGATGGCCGTAGAACGTGTTCAATATGTCGCAATATTCCGCTGGCGCGCTTCCTTCCTTGTTCAGATTTATGGCAAGAAGGTTCATCTTCCCTGAATCGATATAATTGTATGCCAGAGCGAGAGCAAGGGCATCGTCGACATCGTTCCCGAGGTCTGTTTCCAGAATGACATTGACAGCGGATGTCGCTGAGGGTTTGCCACACGCCGAAAGCAGAGCTGCGGCAACGGCGATTACGGTAAATATTCTTTTCATAAAATGATCTTAAAGTCTCCCGCTCCGGAAAGCGAGCCGGAACGGGAGCACTAACACTGATACAGCAATTATTTCTTTATGCAGCGGACTACGGTAGCATAGTTCTTATGACCGTCTCCCCAGCCCCAATGGTCGCAATAGTCCGTATAACTGGTAAGGTACAGACCTGCGAGAGCATCGTTGTGCGATGTCGCACCCCAGAGGGTGAAGAGCCAGGTTCTGTCGGTATATCCGCCGTCAGAAATCCAACCGCTCATCGGGATGAACATACCGCCTTCCTCAACGATGTTGCTCTTGTTGATTCTGTCAGGAACATTCTGCCCCCAACCGACGATAAGTCCGGCCTTTGTAAAGCCGCGTTCTCCGGCCTCGACACGGATGCAGTTGAAATTGGTCTTCGTCACGCAGTGGTCGTCTGAGAAGCCAATGGTCTGGATAAGTTCCCAAGATGTCGGCACTCTCCATCCTTCCGGACAAGGGTCGTTAGCATCATCCCAGGCGTCATCGTCATCAACAGCCTTGGTCGCGTCATCCGCATCATACTTGCGGTGAGGCTCTGAGTATGCCTTGCAAGCCTCAACGAATCCCTCAACAGGGACCATTCCGTCAGAGGCAGGAGTAGCGCCACCGAAAGCACCGCCGTTCTTTGACGGGTCGAAAGGCCACGCCTTGTCACGGTTGAACTGGAATGCTGCGGAAGTCGCCTCAATATCAGTTTCAAATGTTCCCTTTCCTGAAAGGTTGTAGACTGACCATATACGTCCCTTTCCGTCAAGACCGACGATAAGCACTTCACCTTCGCCAAGCTGAAGAGGAGACTGGATTATCTTTGCCTGAAGAGTCTTCGTCCCGGCAGAAACCTCCACAATCACAGAACGGGAGTCTGTTGTGGAAACTGCCTGAGCAACAGTAAGTTCGAGAGTGAACGCGCCCTCGCCTTCCGCCACTTCGCTCGTGCACCAGTCGGTATTTTCAGTTGACCACTCGGTGAACTCTACGGTCCACGCGTCCTTTCCTGTGATGGAAAGTTCAACAGTACCGCCCTCAGGAGCGACATTGCTGATTACCGGAGACAGTCCGAATTCGGGAGCCGCAGCGGGTTTTTCCTGCTGCGTGCAGGCTGCAAGAAGCGCAATGGCCGCACCTGCATAGATAAAAATCTTTTTCATAATGATTTTTGTTAAAAAGTTTGTGTTATCCGTTAATAATTAGGGTTTTGCCACAGGTTCGGATTATTGTCGCAATCCTGCTGCGGAAGAGGCATACGCTCATTTTTTCCAAGAACGAAATTATTGAAATCCGCATCCCTCGTCTTCAGCTCAGAAACCGTGGACTCGTCGAATCCCCAGCGCTTGAGGTCAATCCACCTGACGCATTCGAACGCGAGTTCAAGGGCGCGCTCAACCTTCAGGTGCTCTTTGAAGGCGGTGTAGTCGGAAGTAATCGCCGCTCCGTCATAATAACTGCTGGAGGCGATTTCCGGAAGCCCGACCCTCGTCCTTACCTCGTTCATATATTTAACCGCATCCGGAGTCGGACCGCCGTTGATTTCATTAAGGCACTCGGCATAGAGAAGAAGAATGTCCGCAAGCCTTATCGACCTAAAATTATTGTCGTTCCAGTAGTAGATAGGAGTGACATCGGTGGAGTATTTTTTGATGAATACCCTCTGGTTGTCTGTCGCTGAATAATTGTATTCGCTCCAAGTCTTGCCATAGATGAGTTGGTTCGGATGTTCAGGGAAATCAGCCTCGGCCTGAGCATACCAGCAGGTGTAGAACAGACGGGGGTCATACTTCCCGGCTGTGGTCTTTTCTCTCTTGAACCATTCCACAATCCATCTGTTGCTCTCGATATTGTTCCATCCCAAGCCCTTAGGGGACTGGTTCACCTCAATCTGGGTACCCACCTGGGCATTGGAGTCAAGATAGTTGTCCGTCTGGTCGAAGCCAACATAGTTGACAAGAGAGAACTGAATCTCGTAAAGCGACTCGCAATTGTTCTCAGTCTTGCAATTGAAATTGTCCTCCCAGTTCGGCTCAAGGCTGTAGATTGCCTTACCTTCGCCTTCAACAATCCATTTGAGGCACTTCTCGGCTTCCTGCCATTTCTTGTGCTGCATATACACCTTCGCAAGCAGTCCGTAGGCTGCGCCCCTGGTCGGACGCGCGACCTCCTTCTCCCTTCTGAGCGGAAGATGCTCTATAGCCCAGTTCAAATCCGTCTCAATCTGAGTGAACACGATGTCCGCCTGCGCCGCCGGGTCGTCTTTGGTGTTCGACGGCTTGTCCGATGCTGACGAAGTCGTCAGGACCAGAGGGACATTGTCCCACATCGAAACCATATAGAAGTAGTAGAATGAGCGGAGCCACAGAGCCTGCGCCTTCATATCAAGACGGTTCTCCTCGCTGTCAAACGCGATGGAGGCGTCATCGATATGGTCGAGTACTTGATTGGCGCGGTTGACGGCAGTCCAATGCTCCTTCCACATCTTTACATTGCATTCATTGAAATTGTAGTCAGTGAACTTGAACTTCGTCCACTCGTTGAGTTCCGTCCACCCGGCATAACTTACGCCGTCATCCGCCATTCCGTTGAGCTGGGTGTAGATGTTTCTGGTCCAGGTTCCCTGACGGTAGAACATTCCATACACAGCATTCAGACCGGAATTCAAGTCATCCTGAGTCTTCCAGAACATACCGGTGGAGAGACCGTTCTCGTTCTGGATGTCGAGGGCATCGCAGGAAGTGATGCAGCAGAGTGCTGCAGCAGATATGATTATTGATATAAAACGCTTCATTACTCAGAAATTTCTAAAATGTGAATGAAACCGCAAACTGCACTGACCTCGGGTTAGGGAACGAGCATCCGTCATAGCCGATGGTGTAGATGCCGCTGTCGGCAAACTCCGGGTCAAGTCCTGAATACTTCGTGAATGTGATGAGGTTCTTTGCAGTCACCGAGAATCTCACAGCCTCAAGCTTAACCTTCGAGATGACGGATGAAGGAAGGCTGTATCCAAGAGATATGTCACTTATTCTGAAGAATGAGCCGTCCTCAAGCCACCTGTCCTGGTCACTTCTTGAATTGCGCGTGTCTCCATACAGAGCGCGTGGAGTCGTGGTAGAAGGATTGGACACGGTCCACGGCTGATAATCGTTGAAATTGTTCTGGTTTGTGGAGAAATCCGCCGCTGTGGCTCTTGCCCCGTTATAGACCAGCTGTCCGAAACGTCCGTACCCGGAGATGTTCAGATCAATTCCCTTCCACGCAAGCGAAACATTCAGACCGGCATAAAGCTTTGCCCAAGGACTGCCGACAATCTGTCTGTCTTCGGAGCTTATGATTCCGTCCCCGTTGTAGTCGTCGTAGATGATGTCTCCCGGCTTTGCATCCGGTTGGATAATGACCCCGTCAGCATTTTTGTGGTTCTTCACCTCTTCAGCGGACTGGAAGATTCCCAAAGTCTTGTAGAGATACCACTGTCCGAGAGGTTTCCCTATTTCGGACTTGGAAGTGGAAGTGTAGTAGACCGTATTGCCATATCCCAGGTCAAGCACCTTGTTCCAGCAGGTGGAAAGGTTAGCGTTGACAGAATACGAGAAATCGCCCACATTGTCGTGCCAGCCGGCTTCAAACTCGATTCCCGTATTCTGGAGCGAGCCTGCGTTCACCGTAGGAGCACCGCCCTCGTTTCCTGTCGTCATAAGCACAGGAAGGGAAAGAAGCAAGTCCGAACTCTTTGAGTAATAATACTCTGCGGATGCCGTAAGCCGAGTGTTGAGCGCTGTGAAATCCAGGCCTATGTTCGCGGTAGTCTTCCTTTCCCACACAAGATCATTGTTGGTAAGATTTGACTGGGTTTTTCCGATGACGACAGTATCCCCGTACATAACCGCACGCGGAGCGGTGTTTATCGTCGCCTGATAGTCCCACGCACCGATGTTGGTATTTCCGAGAGTTCCCAGGTTCGCGCGGAGCTTCAGGTCGTCAATCCAGTCGACATTGAAGAACTTTTCCCGGCTTATACGCCATCCGAGAGACACAGAGCCGAAGTTTGACCATCGTGTCGCCTTCGGGAGCCGCGATGTCCCGTCCCGTCGTCCTGTGAGCTGGATGAGGTAGCGGTCATCGAATGAGTAGTTTACCCTGGCAAAGTATGACATAAGGGCATACTCGATGTAGCTTCCCGTACAGGTCTGCGTGCCGGTGGCTGAATTGAATGAGGTGATGTACTGTTCTCCGACTACAAGCGGGTCGAGCTTCGTCTCTCCGCGGTACTCCTCGTGGAACTTGTCGTAGGACCAGCCGGCGACAGCGCTGATGTCGTGACGCCCGATGGTCTGCGCATAGTTGAGCGTAGGCTCCACGAGAATCCTGTCGTGCTTTGCAGATTCGTAGGAAATGTAGGCGGCGTCATCGCCCTGTCCCATAGTCCAGTTGCCCTTCTTGCGGAGAGTGGAAGTCTCTCCGAGGTAGTTCTTGTAGGAGAAATTCACCTTGGCGTTGAAGATGTTCGGAATGAAGTCGAACTTGCCGAACACATCACCGTAGAGGTACTGCTGACCGTTGTCGCTGTGGAGAATTTCATTCTGCGCAATCGGGTTCAGCGCGTAGGTGTTGGCCCTGTCCGGGTCTCCGTAGCCATACCCTCCGCTGTGTTCGGAGTCATATACCGGAATTGTCGGAGGCATTGAAATGAAATTCGCCCACGGATTGCCGGTGAGGTTGGAAGTCTTTGACTTTGTGAAGAAGAAATTCTCTCCGTACTCGAACCGTCCTTTCCTTCCGGAAGTGTTGACGCGGAATCCCACCTGCTCGAAGCCGGTGTATTTCAGCGCGCCGTTGTCATTCTTGTAATTAACGGAGGCATAATAGTTTACGGACTTGCTTCCGCCGGAAAGCGAAACATTGTAGTTCTGGATGAGAGCCGTGCTCAGCATCTCATTCTGCCAGTCCGTATTGCCGTCATAATGGTTCTGAAGAGCCTTCACGCCGCTCACGCCGGAAAGGATGGCGTTTTCATACGCCATATCATCATACTTCTTGTAGGTCTCGGCATCCATCAGGTCATAGCGCGGGAGCCAGTATACCTGCAATCCGCCGTCAAATTTAACCTTGAGGTCGCCGTTCTTACCCTTCTTTGTCGTTATGATTACGACTCCGCTGGCTGCTCTGGAACCGTAGATTGCAGCGGAAGAGGCATCCTTGAGCACCTGAATCGACTCGATATCCTCGACATTGAGTCCGAGTTCGCTTCCGCCGTATGAGCCGTCAACGATGAAAAGAGGAGAGTTGCCGGTGAAGGAGCCGATGCCGCGGATTTTGATTGAAGCGCTTGAGCCCGGCTGTCCGCTCGAAGTGATGTTGACTCCGGAAACAAGTCCCTGCATTGACTGCACCACGCCGCCGGATGTTCTGTCCTTAAGCGACTGCTCGCGGACGGTTGAGACCGATCCGAGAAGGTCCTTCTTTTTTACGGTACCATATCCGATAACGACCGATTCGTCAAGAATTTTTCTGTCTTCCTTGAGAACTACATTCATTTGTGCAGCCGCCTCGAGTTCTTGAGTTTCGAAGCCTATGCTGCTGAATGTCAGTACTATACCCCCACCCGGTTGTATATCCATCGAGAAGTTACCGTCAGCATCGGTCAAGACTCCGACAGTCTTTCCGCTGACCTGAGTGAAAACCGAAACTCCGGCAAGCGCCTCTCCGGCCTCATCTCTGACGCAGCCGCTCGTCCGGCTCTGCGCCATCATCCCAAAGGACACGAGCACAGACAGAAGCGCGGCGGTTATTATTCTTTTCATAACTGTTTTCAATTAATCGGACAACATTCAGTTCCCGGAGGCGATTATAAGGCCGAGGCCTGCGATGAAGAGGACGAACATCAGGGCGAGGAGGGCATTTACGCTCTTCTTCGCGCCTTTGAACTCCTTCCAGATGAACACGCCCCAGATGGCGGCGATAAGCGGAGCGCCCTGACCGAGGGCATAGCTTACTGCGGCTCCGGCCGTGCCTGCGGAGACATAGTTGAGTCCGGTACCGAGGCACCAGATGGCACCGCCCAGCATACCTACGAGGTGGGTCTTCGCGTCGCCCTTGAAATAGTCGGCGAACCTTACGCCAGGCTTCTCACTGTCGTTAAGCGTGAACACGCAGTTGAAGAGGAAGTTGCTAAGGAGAACTCCGAGAGCAAAAATCACCGTTCCTGTGTATGGAGTGAGCATTCCCGGGGCTGGGTTGTGGATATTGTCGATGTCGATTCCGTTATAGACCAGAGCCGAGAAGAAGGACATAATCAGTCCCGCTAGGACGGCATAAAGGAGTCCCATACGGTTTTCCCTCGGATCCCTTTCCGCCTTGTCCACCTTGCCGGAAGCGACTCCGTTGCAGACAATCGCCACAACCACAAGAGCCACGCCCACAAGCAGCAGAGGCACATTTGTCGAAGGCTTCGGATGAAAAATCAGGTTATTGACGACTCCCACAACGAGCGCGAGGCCCACTCCCAGAGGGAAGGCCACCGACATTCCGGCCTTTGCAGTAGAAGCGGAGAGAAGAATGTTCGAGACATTGAACACGACAGCGCCGAGAAGAATCCAGGCGACGGCGGTGATGTCGGCCTGAGCGAGGTCATCGACAAAATGTCTTCCTTCAGAGCCGATTGAGCCGAGGGTGAAGGCAAGAATCAGGGAGAACAGGACCATTCCTATAACATAATCCCAATAGAAGAGTTCATATCTCCAGCTCTTCGCTGCCATTTTCTGGGTATTTCCCCAGGAACCCCAGCAGAGCATCGTGATAAAACAGAGGATGACTGCGAGAAATTGACTGTTTGCTATAAACATAGTATTGAAGTGTTATTGATTATTCGAAGATTACTTGCGCTACTGCGCGATTTCACTGCGGAACGGGATTGACGGCTGAGCTCCCATCCTGGTGACGGCGATTGCCGAGGCCTTGGCGGCGAAGCGGCAGGCATCCGAAAGCGGGAGGCCTTCGGAAAGCGCCACGCAGAGAGCTCCGTTGAAGGTGTCACCGGCCGCCGTCGTGTCCACAGCCTTGACAGGATTTGCGGGGATAATGCCCTTGAAATCCTCCGAAAGGACATACGCGCCCTTGGAGCCGAGGGTTATGACGACATTCTTCACACCCTTTGCGACCAGAGCCTCGGCCGCGGCGGCAGCTTCCCCCTCGTTTGTTACAGGAAGTCCCGTAATGAGCTGGGTTTCAGTGCGGTTCGGCGTGATGAGCCAAAGTTTTGAAAGCAGGGAGTCAGAAAGTTCCGCAGCGGGAGCCGGGTTGAGAACGACCTTTGTGCCCGCCTCAAATGCCCTGGCGGCTACATATTCCACTGTCTCCATCGGAGTCTCAAGCTGCATTAGCACAAAGTCCGCCGCTTCAATCTCTGAGCGGGCAGCGTCAATTTCCGCTTTTCCAAGTTCGGAATTAGCGCCGGGAGCGACCACGATTACATTCTCGGCGGCCGAATCGACGACGATTGTAGCAACGCCAGACGGCACTCCTTTTTTGACGGAGACGTATGAGG
>CAVAMP010000053.1:0-12917 GCA_963589825.1 Flexilinea sp.
CGCCGATGGTACTGCACTACCATGTGGGAGAGTAGGTCGCTGCCACTCTTCGAGACACCCGATTGATGAAAATCAGTCGGGTGTTTTTTTTAGGCGCTACAGCGCCGTGCGGAGTCTTTGAAGTTTTGGGTTTGTGCTGATAGGGAAGATGGAGCACCACTCCCCCTACAGAGGGGGTTGGGGGGTGAATACAAGACCCCCGACCTGTTCGCCTGATTTTCGAATGTCTACCGCAACTTTTGGTTTCTTCCTGCCTTATGGCCTATTTGGTTTATTAAATTTTTTAAGATATTCTTGTATTACCTGCAATAAATTTATAAATTCGCGGATGTATTGAACACTGATAACACACCATACTTTTAACTGATAAAACATAAACTCTCAACACTAATTTACAGAATTGTAACAGAATTTTATTATCAACCACATAACATCTATCTAATTTCGCGGCCTGAAAACACCGGGTTGCGATTTCATTCACTAATTACACTAAATATGTTCAAGAAAATCTTTCGGTTTTTTGCCGCTTTTCTTGTCTTTTCGGCGCTTTCGCTTGCTGCCGGAGCTCAGACAAGAAATGTCACTGGAAAGGTGACTGATGCGGACGGACAGCCTCTCGGAGGAGGAATCGCGGTAATTCTTGAAGGCACCACCAACGGAGTGATGACCGCCGAAGACGGCACCTACTCCATCAGCGTTCCTTCAGGCGAGGCCGTTCTCGTTTTTTCCGCCCTGGGCTATCGTGAGGAAAAAGTTACAGTCCCTTCAACCAGGGCTGTCGTTGACGTTGTCCTTGAAGAAGACAATATGCTTCTGCAGGAAACTGTCGTCGTGGGTTACGGCGTTCAGAAGAAGGTCAATCTCACCGGCGCCATTTCCACGGTTGACGAAAAAGCCCTTGAGAACCGTTCCGCACACAACCTCGGAACGATGCTTCAGGGAACTGTCCCGGGCCTCAACATTTCCACCACCACAGGTAATCCGGGCTCAACCGCAACGCTCAACATCCGTGGAGTCACTTCCATCAACGATGCTGAGCCTATCGTGCTCATTGACGGCGCCATCGGCGACATTTCAAGGGTGAACCCCAACGATGTCGAGACCATTTCCGTCATCAAGGATGCCGCCGCCGCTGCAGTTTATGGCGCAAGAGGTACCTACGGAGTCATTCTCATCACCACCAAATCCGGCGCGTCAAAGGACGGAAAGGCTACCGTTTCCTACAGCGGACGCTGGGGATGGGAGGAGCCGACGACTTCCACCGACTACGAAACTCGCGGCTACTGGTCAGTCTACACCATCGACAAATTCTGGCAGGCTGACTCAGGCAACAAATATACGACCTACACCGAGGACGATATGGCCCAGCTTCTTGCCCGCGTGAACGACAAGACCGAGAATCCTGATCGCCCGTGGATTGTGGAGCAGGTCCGCAACGGCCGCAAGCAGTGGGTCTATTACTGCAACACCGACTGGTACCACGAGCTCTACAACGACCGTCATCCTATCCAGAACCACTCCGTTTCCGTAAAGGGAGGAAATAAGGATGTCAAGTATTATGTGTCAGCCAATTATGACCGTCAGAGCGGTGTGATAAAAGTCAATCCGGACGTTTTCCAGAAGGTCAACCTCCGCTCAAAACTCGACTTCAACATCAACAAGTATATGAAGATGTCCAACAACACGTCTTTCTATGCTTCTGATTACAGCTGGGTGGGCTCCGGCAGCGTGCAGGACTCGTTCAAATATGCCTCCCGTCACGCTCTCGCCTCCTTCCCTCTCAAAAACCCTGACGGAAGCTGGGTGTATGGAACTCCGATGATTTCCGGCAACTACAATGTCGCGAACGGCCGTCATATAATCTTTGCCGACGGCTATGACAAGAACAGCCAGAAGAGGACGGATTTCACCAACACCACCCGCCTGGTCATCACTCCTATCGAGCAGATAAACATCACCGGGGACTTCACCTACCGTTTCTACCAGAACCGCGACACAGAAAGGACTCACGAGTTCTCCTGGAGGCGCTATCCTGACGCTGAACTTGAAAGTTACACCACCGGTGCCGGAAAGAACCAGCTTTCCGAGTCCATCACGACCGCGCACTATTTTGCCGGCAATGTTTACGCCTCTTACGAGGACACCTGGGCTGACGCCCACCACTTTACGGCAATGGCCGGTATGAACATCGAATCATGGCACAATAAGTCTGTAGGGGCTTCAGGTGAGAATATTCTCAGCGACACTCTCAATGACCTCAACCTCGTCGGTACGGACGACAGCGGAGCAACAATCACAACGGTGAGCGGAGGACAGAAAGCCTATGCGCTTCTTGGTTTCTTCGGCCGTTTGAACTACGACTACAAGGGCCGCTATCTTTTCGAGGTGTCAGGCCGTTACGACGGAACTTCCCGTTTTGCCAAGGGTAGCCGCTGGGGCTTCTTCCCTTCAGTTTCAGCAGGATGGAGAATCTCCGAGGAACCGTTCTTCGCGGGCGCCAGACGCTATGTCGACAATCTCAAACTGAGGGCTTCCTTCGGTAGCCTCGGAAACCAGAATGTCGGCTACTACGACTATCTCCGCCTGGTGAACATCGGCACCTACAGCTACTCCTTCGGTGAAAGCACATCTCTTCCGAAGAAGGCCAGCCTTTCCGCTCCTGTGGCAGGCGACCTCACCTGGGAGACTTCCCAGCAGTACAACGTAGGTCTTGACTACTCGATGCTCAACAACCGACTCGACTTCACAGTTGAAGGCTACATCCGCGACACCAAGAATATGCTCACCGACGGAATCGAGCTTCCTTCAGTTTACGGAGGCAGCGTCCCGAAGATGAACACCGCGGACCTTCGCACCTACGGCTATGAAATCCAACTCGGATGGAGAGACCATTTCAAGCTCTGGGGCAAGCAGTTCGGCTACAGCGTAAGAGGCTCTCTGAGCGACTTCCGCAGCTACATCACCCGTTATGACAACAAGGACAAGACTTTTGCGAAATCCTACTATGAGGGCCAGAGGCTCGGAGAAATCTGGGGATATGTGGTCGACGGCATCTTCCAGAGCGACGAAGAGGCTCAGGAGTACATCGCCAATGTCTGCGATATGTCCTACATTGGAACTTCCCGTATGAGGGGAGGCTGGATGGCAGGAGACCTTCGCTATGTGGACCTTGACGGCGACAAGAAACTCAGCCCGGGGGCCAATACGGTGAAAGATCCGGGTGACCGCAAAATCCTCGGAAACTCTCTCGCAAGCCTTCAGTACGGAATCAATCTTTCAATCGATTTCGCAGGTTTCGACATCAGCGCATTCTTCCAGGGAACCGGTAACCACTACTGGTATCCTGCCAAGATGAATATGACTTTCTGGGGACCGTACGCGTACTCATACACATCTTTCCTTCAGAAGGATTTTCTCCAGAAATGCTGGTCCGAGGACAACAGGGACGCATATTTCCCTCGTCCGAGGGCATATTCCTCAACCGGAGGACAGCTCAAGCTCACAAACTCCCGCTACCTCCAGAACCTGAGGTACCTTCGTTTCAAGAACCTCACGGTGGGTTATACGCTTCCTAAAAAATGGACTGACGCAATCCGCTTCCAGAAAATCAGGGTTTACTTCACGGGCGAGAACCTCTGCTACTGGTCTCCGCTCAAGAAGGTAACGGAATACCTCGATCCGGAGTCTGCGTACACCCGAAACTCAAGCGAGAACAAGGAGGTTGATGCAATGGCATATCCGTGGCAGAAGACCTTTATGTTCGGTATTGACATAACATTCTAATCGGGAGGAAAGAAGATGAAAAAGATTTTTATTATAGCTTTTGCTGCTTTGTTCACCCTTGCCTCTTGCAGCATACTTGACACAAAACCGCAGTCACAGATTAGCCCTGACGACTATTTCAAAACAGGAAATGACCTCCTGCTTTTCACAAATCCGCTTTACGACCTGTTTGAAACGGCGCCGTATTCAAAGACGGATGACCACATCGTCCAGAAGTCCCTTTCCACTGAAATGCGCGGAGGAATCCTTCCTTCAACCGTTACAGGATGGTCCTGGGGTACACTCAGAAGAATCAACGCTCTTCTGGCGAATGCAGACAAATGCGAGGACGAGGAAGACCGGGCCTATTATGTGGGTCTAGACCGTTTCTTCCGTGCCTATTTCTACTTCGAGAAAGTGAAGAGGTTTGGCGATGTTCCGTGGATTGACCACGAGCTCACCTCCGACTCAGGAGAACTTTATGCTCCGAGGGATTCCCGCGATCTGGTGATGGGACATATGATTGAGGATGTGGATGCGGCCATCGCGGTCCTTACCCCGAGCGTTTCCACATATCGCGTGAACAAGTGGGCTGCGCTTGCGCTCAAGGCCCAGTTCTGCCTTTTCGAGGGAACCTGGAGACAGTATCACGGAGAGATTGAAGGCGCCGAGAGGAACGCCGCCGACTATCTCAGTCTTGCAGCCGCTGCCGCGAAGGAAATTATGGACAGCGGAATTTATACCCTTGCCCCTGATTATCAGACGCTTTTTGCCGAGTCTGACGCGGACCAGGGAGAGTATATCCTTGCAATCAAGAGGGATGTCTCTCTCGGACTTGTCACCAACACCACCGCGTACGCCACTATGTCCACTCAGGGAATGCCTGGATTCACCAAGAAGTTCATCGACAGCTTCCTTATGAAGGACGGCACCCGGTTCACGGACAGGGCAGGCTGGAAAACTATGGAGTTCCAGAAGGAGATGGCCGACAGGGATCCGAGACTTTCCGCCAGCGTAGTCTGCCCCGGCTACAAGAGAATCGGCGGGACAAAGGTCCTCGCTCCGGACTACACATCCTCAATCACGGGCTACCAGCTCGCGAAGTGGGTTATGGACGAAACTCTTCCGGGAGTCGGCAGGGTCAGCATGTCCTACAACGACATTCCGGTTTATCGTCTCGGAGAAATATATCTCATTTATGCTGAGGCAGTTGCAGAGCTTGGCACCATCACTCAGAACGACCTTGACCTTTCCGTCAATCTCCTTCGCGACCGCGTTGGAATGCCTCATCTTAACCTTGAAGAGGCGAATTCCAACCCTGACCCATACCTTCTCAGCGAAGAATATGGCTACAGGAATGTGAAGGCGGGAGCAAATCAGGGTGTCATCCTTGAAATCCGCCGTGAAAGGGGAGTGGAGCTTTGTGCGGAAGGCAAGAGGTATGACGACATCAAGAGATGGAAAGAGGGTCAGTGCATAACTCAGGCGCTCTACGGCCCTTATTTCCCTGGCGAAGGCAAGTATGACCTTTCCGGCAACAACATCATTGACATCATTCTCTACAGCGGGGACAAACCTAAGAACACCGGAACCGCCGACGTGAGAAAACTCGGAACTCTTGACGGAGGACTTGTTCTCAGCGAAGAGACTTCGGGATATGTGGATATGATTACAGACAAGCATCCGTTCAATGAGGAAAGGGACTATCTGATGCCTATCCCGACTGACGACCGAAACCTCAATAAGAATCTTACCCAGAACCCAGGGTGGGATGACGGGCTCAAATTCTAATTTGCAGAAGATATGAAAATGTTTGATTATATAAAATTGGCGGTACTCTTCCTTGCTCTTGCACTCACTTCGTGCAAGAAGGAGGAGTCCGGTATGGCAAAGGCTGCACTCCCTGAGACGGACTATGTCTCATTCGCGGCCAAGGATGCCCCTGCCCAGACCATCTGGGTGTATGCCGACGGCGAGTGGACCGCAGATGTGTCCGTGGACTGGCTCACCGTTGACCCGATGTATGGAAACGGCAACACTGAACTTACGCTCATAGTCGCCGACAATGTTGACGCGAAGGGCGCTATGGCGGCTCCGCGCAGCACTGTCGTGAACATCCGCGGAGGCTACTCCGAGCGGAACGGCTCCTTCGAGGTCGCGCAGAAGGGCGACACCTATCTCGGAAAGCCGGAAGTGACTGTCACGGAGGCTCTTGCTCTTGCTGACGGCGACCTTGCAAAGATCCCTTCATCCCAGGTTATGGCTCTCACAACAACCGGAATGGTCATCTCCGACGGAGAGTCGAATCTGCTCACGGTGGGTGTCGGCGAAGGCGTGAAAGTGGGCGACAAAGTCTACTTGAACGGTACGGCCAAAGTTTCCGAGGGCGCGTTCCCTTCGTTTGTCGTTGACGAGTGCGAGGTGCTTTCAAACGGCACTGCAGAGTACCCGAGCGCAACCGACATCACTTCAAAGATGTCATCCTTCACCTCGGACGCTATGGTGTATGTCTCTGTGAAGGGCTCGGTAGTGGGTCTTGTGAATGACGGACTTCTTGCCGGCGCGGCAATCAGGGTCCCCGGAGAAAGCGTCAGGATGATGGTTGCCGACGTTCCCGCTTCTATGGGACTCGCAGACCTCAATTATCACAAGCTTGATGCAGCCGGTTACTACACCGGAAAGAGCGGAAGCAACCTGAGCTTCATCCCGGCCGTCGTTAAGGACGAGGGACTCGACGAGTCTGTCGTTCCGGAGCCTTCTCCTGCGGGAACTGTGCTTTTCAGCGACAACTTCGACTGGATGGACTCCTACATCGCTGAGGCGGCCGCCGCCGGAACTGCAATCGGCAGCTCCGTGGAGGAGAACAACTCAAGCGCAAGCGCTCCTAACCTCTACACCACAACTTCACTCGCTTCTCTCGGGCAGGAGCTTCTTCGCAGAGGCTATCAGGATATTAACCCTTCTGTGAAATCCGTTTATCCGCAGAACGCCTACTGGAAATTCGGCAAGACAAGCAGTCACACAGGTCTCCAGCTCCCTCCGATTGACTATTACGGAGAGCTTCAGATCGGCTTTGACTGGTCTCCGCATATGACAGGCAGCGGAAATATTGACAAGATTAACCTTGTCGTTTCAGTGACGACGGGTTCAACTACCGTGATTGCCGGAGAATTCTCCTATGAGGATTGGACGAAAGGCCAGATGGCCTGGCACGCGGCCAAGACCACGATCAACATCACCCCTGAGTCTGTAATCCAGATCCGTCCGGACCAGCTCGTTGACCACGACGGCATCACTCAGCAGAGATTCCACCTCGACAACATCGTCGTGAAAGTCCCTGAGCCTGAGAAAGCACCGGTTTATGCTACAATCACCGTGGACCCTGACGAGGCGCTCACTTTCGAGGGCGAGGGCGGCGAAATGACTCTCAAGGTTACTTCAGACTACGATTTCACGATCAACTCAAATGTCGATTGGCTTACTCTGAGCGAGAATACCGGTCTCCAGAATGTTGAAACCGAGATTACTCTCACCTGCGAGGCTTCCGAACTTGACAAGCTGCGTGAAGGCAAAATCACCATCTATTCCGAGGATTCCACAAAGGAAATCCGCGTCATCCAGTCTGCGGCAGGTCAGAGCCTCGAGGCGTTTGTCTCCCTTGTGGGCAGCAACAGCGCAACGGTCAGCGGCCAGGGCGAGGAGTTCAGCGTGAAGCTTCAGTCAAATGTGGACTTTGAGACCAAAATTGACGACAGCTGGATAACGGAAGTCCCTGTAGCTTCGACAACGGCTCTTGTGGAGACTACCGTGCTCCGCTTCAAGGCTGAGGCGAACCTTACCGGCGCAGACAGGGTCGGCACCGTACACTTTACCTACAAGGATATAGAGTCCGTGCTCACCGTCAAGCAGGAGAAGTTCGAGCCGAATGTCACTGTCGTTACGCGAGGCAATGCCGTTGTAGCCGCAGGCGCGACAATCCCGGTTCACATTGAGTCCAATGTCGATTTCACTGTGTCATCTTCAGTCGTCACGCTCCCTGTCTCTTCGGCCAAGGCCGGAAAGTATGACCTG
The DNA here is from genome assembly GCA_963589825.1 of Flexilinea sp. Classification (GTDB taxonomy): domain Bacteria; phylum Bacteroidota; class Bacteroidia; order Bacteroidales; family UBA932; genus Cryptobacteroides. Next base: position 7,834 of record CAVAMP010000053.1, read on the forward strand.
AGCGTCGCAATCCCTGCCAATACGGGCGCTATGCGCAATGTGGATATTGTGTTTGAGAATGCGGAGTATTCATATAAATACACATATACTCTCCTTCAGGGCGGTGCGACAACTCTCTTCAGCGATGATTTCAGCTGGCTTAAAACGTTGATTGACGAGTATAATGCAGCGAACGAAACGCCTATCGGGAACGCCGTTACAGGCTACTCTGAGGCTGATTATGCGTCGGCAAGCGCGGCAAACGCCCCTAACGCTTATACAGCCGAACCGTTCAAGTCAAAGTTCCCTTCCGCATTGGCTACTGCCGGATATGTGGATCTGAATGCTACGGCCAAAGTCATCTATCCTCAGGATACCTACCTTAAACTTGGTAAGACAAGTTCCCACACGGCCCTTGAACTCCCGGCTGTTTCAAGCCTTGAAGGGACAGCGGATGTCTTCCTTGACTTTGACTGGTGCGCGCACATCCAGGGCACCGGAAAGATTGACCCTGTGACGCTTACTGTCGTGATTGTCGGCAACGGAACATTTGAAAACGGTACAAAATTCAGTGCGGCCCTTTCAAATACCCAGAATGCGATGCAGATGTTCTGGACCCATTCAGGAGTCAAAGCGCTCGGAATCGACAAGGACACCCGTTTCGTAATAGTTTATACGGATGTAGTAGACCAGTCGACAGGCGCTTACAACCTGAAAGTCAGCGGCGCTCACCGTTGGCATATTGACAACATAGCGATTACAAAGTAAGCGACAATGAAAAATAAATTTTTCATCCTTCTCGTCCCGATTGTTCTGCTCTTTTCGATGGCTTCATCCTGTCAGAAAGAGCAGACGGGGGGGACGATGGATTTTCTTCTCAGCGTAAGTGCCGGACCGCTTGAAGTGGAGGAGGGGCAGAGCATAAAATCCCTGATTTACAAGGGCAGGGGGCCTCTTCAGAGCGATGTGATACTCCTAAAGGGCATCAAGGGAAGTTCACAGACCTACGAATATCCGATAGATGTGCTCACTCAAAGCTACTTCACATTCAAGATCGGTCAGGGCTTCCAGAGCGGAACCTACGCCTTCAACATCAAGAGGGGAGATGCGACTAAGTTCATCACCAATGTCGAGTACAACCTCAAGGCGGCGGAACTTCCTGACGGAACCGCAATTGACGAAGGCACGACGGTTTATGGCGTTGTATCCTGCAGCGGAACGGGAGTGCAGGGCGTGATGGTTTCCGACGGATATGAGGTGGCGCTTACCGACGCGAACGGCCTCTACCAACTCAAGTCCGCCAAGAAGAATTCATACGTATATATCACGGTCCCAAGCGGTTACGAGGTGTCCTGCGAAGGCTCTCAGGCCATTTTCTACGACTACCTGACAAAGGGTGCGTCAACGGCTGAGCAGCACGACTTCAATATCTACGAGGCCGGCGACCAGACCGTCCACACGGCCTTCCTGCTCGGGGATATGCACCTTGCGGGCGGAAAGAACAGCGACCGCACCCAGTTCGCGCGCTTCACTTCAGAGCTCAACTCTTATGTCGCGGTCCACAGCGGAGAGAAAATGTATGCCTTCACTCTGGGAGATATGACCTGGGACCTCTACTGGTACTCGAAGAACTACTGCTTCGACCAGTATGTCTCGGATATGAACGCTGTGAAGAACCTTCCGGTTTTCAACACCATAGGCAACCACGACAACGATATGAAGACCTCGGTTGACGGCTCAAAGTCAGGCTGGGACGCTGTGGATTGGGACACCGCGGCACGGTTCCGCAAGGACCTGGGGCCGAACTACTACTCGGTGAACATCGGAAAGATTCACTATCTTGTTGTGGACAACATCTACTGCACCAACACCACAGGAGGTGAGGGGGGAGACCGCCACTACCTGGAGAAGGTCTCCGACGACAATCTCGCGTGGATCCGCAAGGACCTTGCGTATGTGGACAAGTCCACTCCGATAGTCGTGCTTATGCACGCTCCTATGTATGACCAGAGCGGAAATTACAGCCTTGCGAACGCCTCGGTTCTGGCATCCTGCTTCAGCGGCTTCAGCGATGTGACTTTTGTCACCGGGCACACGCACAAGATGTGGTCGATCAAGTCAAAGCCGGCTCTCAAGGAGCACAACAGCGGGGCCGTGTGCGGCACCTGGTGGTGGGCGGGAAGGTATGAACCGGACCTCAATCTCGCTCAGGACGGAGCTCCTGCAGGTTACAGGGTGATGGCTGTGGACGGAACTAAGCACACATCCTACTTCAAGGGAACAGGGTTCCGGCAGGAGTGCCAGTTCCGCACCTACGACCGCAATCAGATTGCGATAGATAACCCGAATATGGCCAGCTATGGGAACTATAATGTCTCAAGTACTGAGAACCAGGTTCTTGTCAATGTCTGGGACTACGACTCTGACTGGAAGGTGGAGGTGTTCGAGAACGGTAAATCTCTCAAGGTGACCCGCTCCACTCTCTACGACCCGCTTTTCCTTCAGGTCTATGTCTGCAACCGCTACCCGTCGCTCTCTTCGGACATTTCTTTCCCGCCGTTCAAGACGAATCACATCTTCTGTGCGACGGCCTCAAGTTCGACTTCGACTCTTCTGGTGAAGGTCACTGACGACGAGGGCCGGGTTTACACAGAAACGATGAACCGTCCGAAAGCGTTTACTCTTGACGCATATAAGCAGTAGAGGGTTTCAGCGTACTTCGATTATGTCGCTGAGACAGGTGCTGTAAAGGCGCGAGCGGCGCTCGCTTCGCATTACGGAGGCGAAATCCTCCTCGTTCTGAACAGCAAGCCTAAGAAGATTTTTTCCGGCTCCGCTGCCCCGGCTACCCTCCGAGGCGGCGGAGTTTATTTTGTCCAGCAGGTCTGAAATCCTGTCGTTGCGCTCCCTCAGGACTCTGCCTTCGTCGAACAGAGAGGTCTGGAGGGATGTGTCGGGGCAGATGTCGCCCACGATGACTCCGGCCTTTTTGTATTTGTAGCCGCTGCGGTAGATGGTCCTGAAGGCCTGAAGCGCTGCGGAGACTATCTCCTGGGTGTTGCTCACCGCTACGGGAAGCCTTACAGTGGCGCTTGGGTAGTACTGGCTCAGGTCTTCGCGGAAACGGTTGGTGTAGAGGAAAGTCGTGACCTGGGCCGCAGCCGAACCGTCTTTGCGAAGCTGACGGGCGCAGATGGCGGCGTAGTCGCTCACAATCGGCGTGAGCTCCTCCTCGGTTTCAAGCATACCGGCGAAACTTCTCGAGGTGCAGATGCTCTGCCGCCTCCGGTCCTTTTCCTCCTCCTCGATGCAGTCCACTCCCTGAAGTTCGCTCCAGACCCTGTAGCCCGGGAGATTGAACCGGTCCTTGACCCATTCCTCGGGGCGGAGGGTGAAATCCAGTGCCGTCCCGATTTTGTATTCATCCATTTTCACTGCAAGCCTTCGCCCGATTCCCCAGACATCTGAAATCGGGGTGAGCGACAGCGCCTTCAGCCTTTTCTCTTCCGAGTCTATGGCGCAGACGCCCCTGTACCCGCTGTAGCGCTTTGCAAAATGGCTCGCCATCTTCGCGAGGGTACGCGTGGGGGCAATCCCGATGCTGACCGGAATCCCTGTCCATTTCCTGACCCTTGCCCGGAGTTCCCTGCACATAGGAATATATTTATCCGGTGGGAAGCCGTCCAGAATGAGATAGGCCTCGTCTATGGAATAGATTTCAATTTTTGGGAAAGCATCCGCGAGCACGGACATCACTCTTGAGGAAAGGTCGCCGTAGAGGGCGTAGTTGGAGGATGCGGCGACAAGGGCTCCGCTGTCAACCTGCCGTTGGAGCTGGAAAAGGGGAGTGCCCATCCTGATTCCCATCGCCTTGGCCTCGTTGCTCCGGGACACCACGCATCCGTCGTTGTTGGAGAGCACCACAACGGCTTTCCCTTCGAGATCGGGGCGGAATACCCTCTCGCACGAGACGAAAAAATTGTTGCAGTCAACAAGAGCGTACATAATCGGTGCGGGATTAGGCGATGTGATGGGACAAAGCGCCTTTGGAGTAACTTCGGATTAGGAATATATCGTCTTTCAGCGGGTCTGGACTTTCTTGATTATGTAGGTGACGACGCCCCAAACGGTGAAGTCATTTTCAACCGTCACTTTTATCGTCCTGTAGGCGGGGTTCGCAGGGACAAGCCAGATGCTCTCGCCCATTTTCCCGCCCGTGGAACCGTCTTTGCCGGAGGGGTCAGAGAATCTCAAGGTCTTGAGGGTGAACTCCCCGTCAACGAAGCAGACCGCCATATCTCCGTCCCGCGCCTCCAGGGAGCGGTCGATGACGAGAATGTCCCCTTCACTGACCCCCGCGTCAATCATCGAGTCGCCCACCACCCGGGCATAGAACGTGGCGGCAGGATGCCTCACAAGTTCCTTGTTAAGGTCAATGCAGCCGGTCATATAATTGGCGGCCGGTGATGGAAATCCAGCGTGGACCCCGTCCTCGGCCATCGGAGCGAAGTTTTCTTTTTCAGTCATTGTTATGAATTTAACTTTCGCACTTGCGAAACTTGAGTTATGAATTTCTTTGGCAAAATTAAGAAATTTGTGTCAGCATTTTTTGAACATATTGAAAAATAATGCATACCTTTGTCCCTGCTTTGGCCAAAGCTATGAAACAGCTGTTGCGTGAAGCCTATGAATGTGTATGAATAAACTGGTAGCCTCATCGAGAATCGGACGTATCTTATTGATACTCACAGCGTTATGCTGGGGGGGGGGGTACAGTAGTATCTATGCACGGAGTGCTTCCGGGACATCTTCGCAGGTCTCTTCGATAGAGATTTATTTCCAAGTCGGTTCCTCAAAATATGACCCGTCGTTCCGCTCGAACGGCAGGACTGTGGCGCGTTTCGTAAGTGAGACTTCTCAGCTTTCCCGCACGCTCACTTCCGGAAGAGTGAAGGTGACTTTCAGCGCCTCCGCTTCTCCCGACGGAGACAGCGCGCTCAATTCCCGGCTCAGTTCCGAAAGACTGAGAAGTTCAATAGACGCCCTTGTTCGTGCTGGCCTCAGCCGCGAATTTTTCTCTTCCTCCAACTCCGCCTCGGACTTTG
>CAVAMP010000054.1:0-12514 GCA_963589825.1 Flexilinea sp.
ATACACCCCTCCCGTCCCCTCTGTAGGGGAAGTCGTGCTCCATCTTCCCTATCAACACAAGCCTCCCCCTTCAAAGACTCCGCACGGCGCTCCAGCGCCTGGGCGTTGCCCGGAGCCCCTGTATCCCATCTTTTTATTCGGACTCTTTCCTGCCTGACATGAAAAAAACAGACCCCGGCCGGAGCCGAGGTCTGTCATTTTTGGTTTGAAGTTTCAACTGTCCGTTGCCGGACGGAAGATTTCTTCAACTTATTTTGCGATTACGCGGGCCATCTCGCAAACCTTGTTTGAATAACCCCACTCGTTGTCGTACCATGAAACAACCTTTACGAAGGTTGGGTCGAGCTGGATGCCGGCCTTAACGTCGAAGATTGAAGTACGGGAGTCGTTGCGGAAGTCGGTTGAAACGACTGACTCCTCGGTGTAGCCGAGAACGCCCTTGAGCTCGCCCTCAGATGCCTTCTTCATAGCTGCGCAGATTTCCTCGTAAGTTGCAGGCTTCTCAAGCTCTACAGTGAGGTCAACTACAGATACGTCGGAGGTAGGGACACGCATTGACATACCGGTAAGTTTGCCGTTGAGTTCAGGAAGAACCTTGCCGACAGCCTTAGCAGCACCTGTTGATGAAGGGATGATGTTCTCGAGGATACCGCGGCCGCCTCTCCAGTCTTTCTTGGAAGGACCGTCAACGGTCTTCTGAGTTGCTGTAGCAGCGTGAACGGTTGTCATAAGGCCTCTCTTGATGCCGAAGTTCTCGTGAAGAACTTTGGAGATAGGTGCGAGGCAGTTGGTTGTGCAGGATGCGTTGGAGATAATCTGCTGACCAGCGTAGGTCTTGTCGTTAACTCCATATACGAACATCGGAGTAGCGTCCTTTGAAGGAGCTGACATAATGACTTTCTTTGCACCTGCTTTGATGTGTGCGGAAGCGAGCTCCTCAGTAAGGAAGAAACCGGTTGACTCAACTACAACGTCAACTCCGAGAGCGCCCCAGGTGATCTGTGAAGGGTCCTTCTCAGCGAAGACCTGAATCTTGTTGCCGTCAACGATGAGGTAGTTGCCCTCAACTTTGATGTCGTGGTTGAAATGACCGTGAACTGAATCGTACTTAAGCATATAAGCAAGATAATCAGCATCAAGAAGGTCGTTGATACCTACAACCTGAATGTCCTGTGAGAAGTTCTCAACAGCTGCACGGAAAACCATACGTCCAATACGGCCGAATCCGTTAATACCAAGTTTAATCATTGTTTTGTAATATTAAAAGTTATACAAATTTTCAATTAACATTCTGAGTTTCAAGTGCTTGACCTATCTCCCAAAGGAGAAGTCCCAGCAGCGGAACCCCGCACTTTGAAAAGCCGCGCAAGGCCTCCTCAAAAAATGCGCCGCAAAAATACAAAAATTATTGAAATAATAAAAGTATCTTTGCAAACCTTAAATTTTCAGAGGAAAAATATATCGATTGCAAGGGTATGGAGGCCGAATTGATTCGATATGGAATTTATGAGTATGGGGGGATATGAGAGTTTGATTGGGGAGAAAATGGTTATATATAAATAAGTTAGATACTTGCGAAAGTTGAATTAGATATTTAAGTGCAGAATATATGAATATACTGATTACAAATGACGACGGATACCAGTCCAAGGGCATAAGGACCCTGGCGGAGATTATGAAAAAATATGGCAATGTGGCAGTTGTGGCCCCCAAAGGGCCTCAGTCGGGGATGTCGATGGCAGTTTCGCTCGGGGCAAGCCACATAGCGTTCAAGGAGCTGAGAAGCGGAATGTTCACAGGCGCTGACGGCCATCAGTACACCGAGCGCTGGGCCTACCTTGACGCCACTCCCGCAAGCTGCGTAAAATTCGCTCTCAGCACCCCGTGGCTCGGGTGGGTGCCGGATGTCATTATGTCAGGCATAAACCACGGCGCCAACACTTCCGTCGCATCCTGCTACTCGGGAACTCTCGGAGCGGCTGCGGAAGCGGCTATGAACCACATTCTCGGCATCGGAGTCTCACTCTGCTCCCACGAGGCGGAAGCCGACCTCGGGGCAATCGAGGCTCTTCTTCCGGGGATTTTCGAAAAACTCGTCGCCCTCCCCCGCAAGAGTTTTATGACCTACTACAACATCAATTTCCCCAAGATACCGCTCTCCCAGATCAAGGGTGTGAGGCCGGGATATATGGGCCGAGGGCGCTGGGTGAAGGAGTTCAAGGATCTTAACGATATGACCGAGCTAAAGGCTCTTCTGGACGGCGCCCCGACCGGTGACCCTTCCGAGAAGCTCTACAAACTTGTGGGCGACTTCGTAAGCGACGAGGACAATACCTTTGAGGCGGACCACCTTCTCACGGAAACCGGCTATGTAAGCGTAGTGCCGCACACAATCGACAGCACTGACTACGGCCAGCTCTCCGTCCTCAAAGAGAGTTTCAGCAAATAGAGAATCAGGCTGCAGGAGAATTTCTGCAATCTGACAACGACCAGGACAATAAGCCAAGGACAATAAAGGATATAAACGCGCAGGGATATGAAATACTACATCATAGCGGGTGAAGCGTCGGGCGACCTTCACGGCTCGAACCTGATGAAGGGACTGTATGAAAAGGACCCGAAGGCGACTATACGCTTCTGGGGCGGAGACCTTATGAACGGGGTTTATGCCTCACACTCGGACAATCCCCTGTCCGGAGGGCTTGTACACCACTATAAGGAAGGCGCCGTGATGGGCTTTGTGGAAGTTCTCGCGAAGGCGGGGAAACTCTTGAGGAACCTGCGCGACTGCAAACGAGACATCCTCGCATTCGGCCCCGACTGCGTCATTCTCATCGACTACCCAGGCTTCAACTTCAGGATTGCCGAATTTGCCCACAAAAGGGGCCTCAAGGTGTTCTACTACATAGCTCCGAAGGTCTGGGCCTCAAGGGAGGGCCGCATCCGCAAACTCAAGAAATATGTCGACCGGCTCTACATAGTCTTCCCGTTCGAGATTCCCTATTTCGAGAAAAAGGGCGTTCCGTTCATCTATAAGGGCAATCCGCTCGTGGACGCGGTGGACTCCTCCAGAGCGATGACAGAGAGCAGGCAGGATTTCCTCAGCCGCTGCAATCTTGAAGACAAGCCGATAGTGGCCTTTCTTGCCGGAAGCCGAAAAAGCGAAGTCAGCACAATGATGCTCCCTCTCGCAGAGACCGCCCGAAGGCTCCACGCCCTTCCGCAATATGCTGATTATCAATTCATAGTGGCAGGCGCGCCAAGCCGCAGTCCCGAGGACTATCTCCCCTACATCCAGGGGCAGCCGTATGTCAAGGTGATTTTCGGAGAGACGCAGTCGATAGTTCGAAACGCAGAGGCCGCCGTAGTGAATTCAGGCACGGCGTCGCTCGAGACGGTGCTCCTTGGCACTCCGCAGGTGGTGGGTTTCATTATGGGCAGCTCCCTCACCTACGCCATCGCCAAACTCATAGTGAAAGTCAAGTACATCAGCCTCGGAAATCTCTGCGTAGGCCGCTATGTGTTCAAGGAATTCATCCAGAGCGACTGCAACCCTGCAGCTCTCACGGAAGAAGTGCGCAGACTGATTGAGGACAGGGAGTACCGTCAAAAGATGCTCGACGGCTATGCCGAAATCCGCTCCCTCCTCGGAGGTTCCGGTGCCTCAGAGGCCGTAGCCGCCGACATAGTCTCCGCCCTCTAACCTCCCAAAACACATTTATTCCGCTTTTTCGAGGCCTGAAAATTACATTTATTCCGAATTTTCTTTAGAACGAGAAGCCTACAGTTATTCCCAACAGTTCGCAATCCCAAGTGTGGGTAGTTGTATACTCGTATTCACTAGAATACACTTTTTGAGAACATTGCTGGAAGTTGAATGAAAAACCGGCTGTCATTCTGAACTTGTCGACATTGAAACTGACTCCTACTTGAGGGGTCAATAGCATTCCGCTCAAATTGTAAACCGTGTTATTGTAGGTTGTCAAGTCTATGCCAAAGGCATCGTAATTGTAGCCCATATTAAAAGCAACATAAGGGCTCACCCTCTTATTCAGGATATCTGATCTCAAATGGACAAAAAACTGAGTCTGATAGTTCTTAAACAAAAAAGTTCCCATTCCGACACCAACACCCGCTGCGAACTGCGGACACACGCGATAACCGGCGATATAATCTACGCCAAACTCACCAGCGCCACAGAATACCGTCGGGAATTTAACTTCAAGTAATCCAAAAATTCCTTGCGGCTTGTTAAAATTCGTTCGCTTATGAGTCTTTTCTTCCACAGTCTCATCCTCTGCATTCTGAGCCTCTTTACTTTCTTTGGTTATCTTCTGAACATCAGTGAGGTTAAAAACGAATATATTGCCGTCACGGGTCTGTATCTTAAGAGTTTCGTTTACAACAATCTCGGTGATAACCCCGTGAATGACAGAACCATTAGTCAAATATACAACGTCATCATAGCTTTGAGCAAAAGCACTGATTACTGAGATAAAGAAAATGGCAGTAAATAAAAGAATCTTCTTCATATTAATCTATTGTGGTCATTTTAGTTTTTTTGCCGTCTAATCCGTGCGAGGTCGACTTGGCTCTTGATTGCAAAGATATGTAATATTACTCGGAAATAGTGGATATTCCCAGTTAAAATTCTCTACTTACTAGCTTTTTGTAGCGGTAAAATCAGAAAATGCACTCCTTCGGAGAAAGTGAGATGTCTCGTTCAAAGAACATCACGAAATATATGGGGATATAGGTTACGCCGTCCTTTGCAAAGACCGTGGACTCGTTCGAAAGGACGTACGCCTGCGAAATAGCATAATCCCGGTTGGCAATGAACTTGTCCAGAGCACTGTGCTCAGTGTAGTCCTTGCCGGATTTCACCTCGAGCGGAATGGTGGACAGATTCCTGATGTCATCAATCAGATAATCGACTTCACCGTTCTTTTTATTGTCGTAGTAGTACAGGCCGAAACCGTGAGCCTTCAGTTCCTGAGCGACTACGGTTTCATAGACAGCGCCGAGATTTATCGAACGATGATCCTCAAGGACAGGCCGGATGTCATTGCCGTACAGTATTCCGGTAAAGAGCCCGGTGTCATTGAGATACAGTTTCAGAAGATTCTTGCCTGCATTCTGGACAAGCGGATAGGTTGGCTGGCTTATCGCATCGACTTCAAGCGAAATTCCAGATGATACCAGATAATCGAACTCGTCCTGATAGTCACTTGTGCGTTTCCCTTTCTTCCCCTCAATATCCTTTACCTTGATGCGCTTCTTCTTGTTTTCAAGATTGGACGGAATCATCTCATAGATGCGCATAATCTTGAGTTTTCTGGAGGATTCCTTTTCATATTTTGCCGCATCAAGAGCATATAGTTCCCTAATTTCCCTATGTATATCCCTAACTTTAGCAATATTGTGTTCGGCAATGTATGTATTTACAGCATCCGGGAAACCGCCGACGAGAAGATATTTTCTGAACAGGTCAAGCACCCGTCTGTGGATAGCCTCATTCGGGGAGACTTTGTCATTGAAACACCTGCGAAGCTCGTCTATGGCAAGAGAGCCGACCCCGTTTGCCCAGAGAAACTCCTCAAAATCAAGAGGATACATTTGCAGCGTTGTCAGACTGCCGATTGGGATTGACTGGGTCTTTTTCAAAGTGACGCCAAGAAGAGAACCGCTTGCTATGTAGGTAAAGCGCCCCTCCTCCATAAGGAATTTCACAAGGGTGAGCAGATGGTCGTATGCCTGAATTTCGTCAATGAACACAAGGGTGGAAGCCTTGTCTCCCATTTTTTCGCCGGAAAAAGCACTCAGCGCAAGGTAGAAGTTTTCAGTTGTCTTCGCTTCAGCAAAAAGTCTGTCTCCCTGCCTGTCTTTTTCCATATTGATTTCAATGAAGTTGGGAAACATTTTATTTCCCACATCACGGATGATGAACGATTTGCCGATTTGTCTCGCGCCCTCAACAACAAGCATCCTGTTGCTTCCGGATTTCAAATAATCCTCTATCTTGCTGGAAATCTTACGTTTAAGCATAACCATCTACATTTATTCCTATTTTTAGATGGTACAAAAATACATTTATTCCGTCAAAAAGGCAATAGAAAAATACATTTATTCCACTTTTTCGAGGGCGGAAAAATACATTTATTCCGTTTTTCAATAATTCCGCGCACCGAAGATGGTGGTGCCGATGCGGACGATCACTGCGGTTTCGATTTCTGAATTAGTATCGCCTCGTCACTCCCTACGCCTCTGGAGTAAACATATATTTCCAATTTTCTGTCTTTTGCCGTCTCGTTTTCCTCAAGAGAGACATAAAACTTTTTCCTATCAGAACTTAATCCATAAGCAAAATATCCGTCACCCCATTGAATCACACAAGTGTCCGCATTCTCACGTTCGCCCATTTCTTCGTCATTAGTTTGTCTCATTATAGCAAAATCTCCATACTCAACATCAGTCGTGAATTCAACGATCTGGCGATGATTATCAATTTCAATGTATTCAGGAGTAACTTTTATTGGGCTATAAAATGCCCAATCACAACCCTCAATTACCAAGAATGTCGACACCAATAGCCAAATGGATTTTTTCATAATGGGCAGATTAGTATTAATGTTATATTATGCGTTCTGACAAAGATATGATAATTAAGTCAGAACCGCAAACATCAATAATTCCTCTGCCCGAAGATGGCGGTGCCGATGCGGACTATGGTGGCGCCCATTGAGAGGGCGATTTTGTAGTCTTCGGACATACCGAAGGACATTTCGCGAAAGTCTTGCGAGAGATTCGGGAGCGTTCCGCGCAGCGTCTCCAGCGAAGCGAAGAGCGTGGTCAGTTTCCCAAAATCGGAGCGGATGACGGCCTCATCGTCGGTGAATGTTGCCATTCCCATAAGGCCGGCAAAGCGAACATGCGGCCAGCGGGCAGGTCCCTTGAGCACAGCGGCGGCCTCCTCGGGGCTGAATCCCTGCTTGGACTCCTCCCCCGCTATGTGAAGTTCCAGCAGAATGCTGACCTTGTCCGCCTCTGGAATGTTCTCCCCCGGCTTCATTCCACCAGCCTTAATTTGGTCCTCTGCCCCCATAGGAGCGCCGCCAGTCTCCCCCGAAGCCATGAATCCCATCTTCCGAAATCCCGGATGCGCAGCGGCCCACTCCTCAATCGCGTTCAGCAAATCAATGCTGTCCACCGACTCCACCACGGCGGCATACGGAAGAACCATCTTCAGTTTGTTTTTCTGAAGGTGGCCTATGAAATGCCACTCGATGTCGGAGGGGAGCGCCTCAGCCTTCAGGGCGAGCTCCTGCGGGCGGCTTTCGCCGAAGACCCGCTGACCGCAGTCGTAAGCCTGCTGGACAGCTTCAATAGTTTGGAATTTGGAAACTGCCACCAGTTTAACTCCTGATGGCAGTTCCGACTTGATCTTAACTAATTTTTTATCAATACTCATATACAGTACTGTAAAACAAGGGTAAAAGGTACGATAAAAAGATGGGATAGACCGCTTTTTTGCGTGCCTTTTACTTTTTCTTTTTCTGTTGCTGGGCCTTCATCTGCGCCTGCTGCATCTTCTGCGCCTCCTCCAGCCTCTGCTGCCACTTTGACTTAGGCAGCGGCTTGCCCTTGGAAGCCTCAATCTGCGAGAGAATCTTCTCCGGCTTCACAACCCACTTCTTGATGACGAAAGTCTGAGCCATCGTAAGGAGGTTGGAGATGAAGTAGTAGTAGGAAAGACCTGAAGACAGGTTGTTACAGATGAAGAGCATCATAATCGGCATCAGCCATACGCTCATAAACTTCATTCCGGCCATCTGCGGGTCATTGCCCATCTGGGAGGAAGTCATCTTGGAGTAGATGAACATCGTCACGGCCATCAGCAGCGCGAAGAGCGAAAGGTGGTCTCCGAAAAGCGGGATATTGAACCCGAAATCGAGAACTGAGTCGTATGCGCTGAGGTCGTCGGCCCAAAGGAAACTCTTCTGACGAAGCTCGATGGATGCCGGGAAGAAGCGGAACATCGCCCAGAGGATAGGGAACTGGAGCAGCATCGGAAGGCAGCCTCCCATAGGCTTGACTCCCGCACGCTGATAGAGTTCCATCGTGGCCTGCTGCTTTTTCATCGCGTCCTCAGGCTTAGGATATTTCTCGGTGAGCTTGTCCATCTCAGGTTTGAGCGCGGACATCTTCGCCGAAGACATATAGGACTTGATTGTGAGCGGCGAGATTACAATCTTCAGAAGGACGGTCATAATGAGGATTATGAGACCGTAGTTGCTGATGAACCTGCCGAGGAAGTCGAAGCAAGGGATGATGATAAAGCGGGAAATCCAGCCCACGAGCCAGCCGCCGAGCGGGATGATCTTCTCATATTTGCGGTCGTAGCTCTGAAGGGTGTGGTAGTGGTTCGGTCCGAAATAGAACTGAAGCGGGATCGTCTTGTCCCCTTCCTTCATCATATCCACGCCGGCTCTCATATGTGAGGTGCAGGACATAAGATTGCGGTCCGCGTCGTTCTCTTCGGCGAAAGTCACGCTGAACTCTCCGCTTTCAAAGCCCTCGGGGGCGGTGAGAATTGAAGAGAAGAACTGCTGGCGGAACGCGATCCACTCGAACTTGGAGTTGAGGGACTTGGAGTCGTTCTTGCCCTTGCCCATCTCCTCAGGAGATTTTTCGTCAGGGATGTAGTAGGCGATTCCTGAATACTGTTTTTCGTTCTTGTAGCCCTTCTCAAGGCGCGGAATTGTGTTGTTCCAGTTGATGTCGACGGATGAAACCTTTCTCGGGATTACATTGTCCATTCCGATGAAGGAGACGCTGGCGTCAACCATATAGCTGCCATCGCTGAGTTTGTACGAATGCTGGATATATCCTCCCTGCGCGAACGGCAGACGCATAACCAGCGAAGAATCAGTGTGTTCGGCGACTTCGAAAACGAAATCCCTTGTGTCGACCGCTTCGCCGGCATAGACGCTTACATTAAACTCGGAACCGTCGGCCGGGATGAGATAGAGGGCTGTGCTGTCATATTTCACATAGTCCTTCAGCCGGACGCTGTATGGCTGCGCTCCGCGGGCCTTAATGGTGAGCTCCATTTTGTCGTTGGAGAGCGTCAGGACTGAATCCGGTGCCTCATAATAATAGTAGGAGAGGTTCGCGTCCTTGAAGTGGCGGCGAGCAGGACCAGGATTGAAAGCCCTCACAGGATTCACAATGTGCCCCGTTGCCGCTGCGACAGAATCCTCTGCGGCCGCAAGAATCGAGTCCTGAGCCATTGCCGCAAGCCTTTCCACCCTCGCGATGGAGTCGAGTTGCGCCTGATATTCCATCTGCTTCTTGTACTGGCGGGACTGATACCAGGTGAAGGCGAACATAATCACTCCGATCAGCACAAAGCCGATGATCGTATTTTTTCTTTCTGATGTCATTTATTTTCCTTTTAACTGCCCCAAGTTTCTCCAGGGGAGTTTTTATTACACTACACACATTCAAGGGGCTGAATAAAATCGCTTTAGTCAGCCCCCTGGCGTTTGATTATTCTTCTGTTTTGAGATTGCGTATCTGCTCGGCAAGTTTGCTGAGCTCGGCTTTTCCGTCGTCAATCTTCTTCTGCATCTGCTCCACAAGAGCGCCGGAGTTCTTTCCGAAGAATCCGATGTTGTTCTCGTAGGTGGAGATTTCCTGCTGGAGACGGTTGAACTTGTCGATGAGGATGTCCTTCTGGCTCTTCTGAGGACGGGCCGGACGGGAAGAAGATGCTCCGCCGCGCCTTGGGGCCGCTGACGGCTCGGCGCCGAACTTAGCCTTGAAGGCTGCCTTGTAGGCCTCGGCGATTTTCTCCTTTTCCTTGAACGGCACGAAGCCTATCGCCTGCCATCTCTGCTGGAAAGAAGCGCGTGCCTCTGCGTCTGAAGCGGCATCAACGCTCTCATATTCGTTGATTTCGCGGATAATCGCCTGCTTTGCCTTGAGGTTGCGGTAGTAGTCGTTCTCCGGAGATGAACTCTTGTCGCGGGCGTCGAAAAACTCGTCGCAGGCAGCCCTGAACCTCTTCCAGAGCTGGTCGGATTTCTTGCGCGGAATTGCTCCGATTTCCTTCCACTGCTTCTGAAGGTCGATGAACTGCTCGGTGGCCTTCTTCCATTCGGTGCTGGACTTCAGAGCCTCGGCAGCCTCACAGATGGCGGTCTTCTTCTCGAGATTTGCGTTCAGATTGTCCTTGAAATCGGTGTAGAACGCCCTCTTGCGTGCATAGAATGCGTCGCAGGCAGCTCTGAACCGGTCATATATTTTCTGATTCTCCTTCTTGGAAGCGAACCCTATCTTGCGCCACTCGGCCTGCACCTGTTCAATTTCCTTGGAGAAAGCGTTCCAGTCGTTGGAAGAGGTGACTTCGCGGGCGGCGATTTCCTCAACCTTCTCGCAGAGGGCGGTCTTTGCTGCAAGATTGTCCTCCTGCTGCTTCTTCATATCCTCGTAGAAGCCCTGGTATTTCTTGTTGATTACGGAAGTGGCAGTCTTGAAACGGTTCCAGATGTCGTCGCGGTACTCTTTTGCTACCGGGCCGTATTCCTTCCACTGCTCGTGAAGCTTCTGAAGCTCCTTGAAAGCCTCCACGACATTCTCGTTCTCAGCGAGCTTCTCGGCAGCCTCGCAGAACTTCTCCTTCACCTCAAGGTTCTTCTTGAAGTCAAGGTCGCGAAGCTCGCGGTTAATCTGCACCTTGTCGTAGAACTGCTCCACATAGAGCTGGTAGGTCTCGTTTATGTTGCGGAAAGCTGAAACCGGCACCGGGCCGATTTCCCTCCAGCGGTTCTGAATCTCTCTGAAGGCCGGGAAGGTGGCATTTACGTCCTCCTGCTTTTCAAGCAGAGCCTTCAGGTCCTCGATTACCTGTTTCTTAAGTTCAAGGTTATGCTCACGCTCCTTTTCCTGCTTCTCGTTGAATTCGGCCCTTTCCTTCTTGTACTGGGCATAAACGGATTTGAATCCTTCCTCCACGGCAGTGAACGGGCTTTCGATTGCTTCGGCCGCAGAGTCCTTCAGCTCGTCGAATTTCTGCATAGCCTCAGCTTTTTCCTTGTTCAGGCGCTTGTAGAACGCGGTTTTAAGGGAATCAACCTCTTTTGTGAGGGCTGATTTCATCCCCACGGTGACGATTTTCTGCATCTCGTCAACAAGCTCCGCAAGAGTCTTGTCCTGATAGGCCGAAGCGTCTGCCTCAGCGCTTTCCTCCTCAGCCTCAACCTTCTCAGTTTCAGGCTGTTCCGAAGGATTTTCAACTTTTTCCGCTTTTGGAGCGGCATTTTCCGCTGCGGCATTTTCCACGGCCGCAGTCTCTTCTACATCTGAAGCCTCAGGGAGAACTTCAGGAATGATTTCTTCACTCATAACTTAGAGTATTAAAATTTATATTTTCGGCAAGGCAACCTTACCCATTGGGCCGGCACGAGAAGCGCTACCCGGCCCAAACAAACTGCAAATATATTAAATAATTGGCAAACCTTGAAAATTACCATTAAATTTGCGGACAAATTCGTTTTCAGCCGCAAAATCGCGGCCGACGACATCAGCTGCAAAGATTACACATTGATACCTCATTCAATATGCGCATAGACATCATTACTGTCGTTCCGGAGCTTCTTGACAGCCCGCTTAGCCATTCCATCGTGGGACGCGCGCGGAAAAAGGGACTCGTGGAGATATACATTCATAACCCCCGAAAATATGGGAAGGGGCCCCACAGGCAGGTGGACGACTACAACTACGGGCCGGACGCGGGGATGGTGATGATGGTGGAGCCGCTCTACCGGATGATTGAGGAGCTCAAGAGCCAGAGGGAATATGACGAGGTCATCTATATGTCACCCGACGGGGAAATCCTCACGCAGGCAATCGCCAACGAGCTGTCGCTCAAGGGGAACATCATCCTTCTGTGCGGCCACTACAAGGGCATCGACCAGAGGGTGAGGGACCATCTGATTACGAGGGAGATTTCTGTCGGGGACTATGTCCTGAGCGGCGGGGAAATCCCTGCGGCCATTGTCGCGGACGCCATCGTAAGGCTCATTCCGGGCGCGATCGGCGACGGGACATCCGCTCTTAGCGACTGCTTTCAGGACGACCTTCTCTCCCCTCCTATCTACAGCCGGCCGGCTGAGTTCAACGGGTGGAAGGTGCCGGATGTGCTTCTCGGGGGCGACCCGCTGAAAATCCAGGCCTGGCAGGACGAGCAGGCTCTCGAAAGGACCCGCCGCCTGCGCCCGCAGCTATTGGAGAAAAAACGATAGAGTTTGATTAGAGGGGGAATGGTTATATATAAACTCAAGTTTCGCAGTGCGAAACTTGACAAGGGCTTCTGCCCGCCGGCCCTGAGGGCCGTAAAAAATCCTTAGGCACTGGAGTGCCGTGCGGAGTCTTTGAAGGGAGGGGATGTGTTGATAGGGAAGATGGAGCACCACTTCCCCTACAAAGGGGACGGGAGGGGTTGATATAAAGG
>CAVAMP010000055.1:0-12026 GCA_963589825.1 Flexilinea sp.
AGAACGCAGGCATCGAAGTCGAGAAGTCTTCAGTGAAACTCACCGGCCTTGCAACCGAGCTCAACCTTGTTGACGGCACCGTGAGCGGAAGCGAGGACGCTGAGTTCACTCTCACCGCTCTCCCGGAGGAGAAACTTACTGTCGGCACCACAGAGTACAACTATGTGGCGATGAACTATGTTCTTGTCGGCAAGGACGCCAAGAGCCTCTCTGATGCAGAACTCAAACTTTATGACGACACCGACGCTGTAATCAACACCGTTTCAGTGCCGAACATTCCGCTTCAGGGCAACTACCGCACTAACATCCTCGGCGCACTCTTCACTTCTGTGGCCAACTTCAACCTTGTCGTTGACCCGGCTTTTGTCGAGCCTGACTATGAAGTGGAAATCTGGGACGGCGTTACCGTTAATGAGCCTTCTGTGGACGCAGAGGGCAACTACCTCATCACCAAGGCTTCCGAGCTTGCGTGGGTGGCTCAGCAGACCAATGCCGGCACTACTTTCGGAGGAATGACGATTAAACTTCAGAATGACATTGACCTCAGGAACAATGCCTGGACTCCGATCGGAAATGCTTCCAATGTATTCAAGGGTCTTTTGGACGGTCAGAATCACACTGTCTCAAATCTTTATATCCATTCCGCAGCCAGCTCTGCTGCCGGCCTTGGACTCTTCGGAAATGTCTATGGCGACTATGGCGCTACTACCGGAATCAAGGATCTTGTCATTGACGGCGCAGAGGTCGTTTCAGACGTTACAGCCGCAGGATGTGGCGCTGCCGCAGGCGACTTCTCCGGACACGCAGTTGCCGAAAATGTCAAGGTTATCAACGCTACCGTGAAAAACTCCCACTATGTCGGAGGTATTGCCGGCTATGCTTATGGCTATTTCAGGAACTGCACCGTTGAGTCGACCGAGTTGATCTCCTATACGGAATTGACTTCCGACGGGTATGATTATGCAGACAAGGTCGGAGGTATTGTCGGTTTCTTTGCTGAAGGCTCTCGCGACATTTCCAATTGTACAGTGAAAAATGTCAAAATTACAGGTTATCGCGACCTTGGCGGAATCGTCGGTATGGCCCACGATAACACTACGGTTAAAGGCTGTTCTGTAGAGGATGTCACAATAATAATTGATAATACGCACGCTTATAAGACCCTCGCCGCTGATGCTGACGCTCATAATGTTCACGCCGTCATTGGCAGAAAGGGCACCACAAATCAGACGGACTCCGACAATACGGGTACAGCAACAATAACAATCAACGAATAACAGTCTGTTGCAGACTTCTGTCTGAAATTATCACCGCACATCTTCCCCGATGTGCGGTTTTTTCGTATCTTTGCAGGTTGTGAAAAAAGGCTATGCAGAAGACGGTTACCATAGGCGTTTTTGACTCGGGAGTCGGCGGACTTTCGGTTCTGAGGGAGCTTGAAAAGGCTCTCCCGGAGGCCCGGTTTGTGTTTTTTGCCGACACCGCTCACTGCCCCTACGGTGAAAAGAGCGCTGAATATGTGCTTGAAAGGTCACGGACCATCACCGAGGTGCTCTTGAGGCAGGGCGCCGAGGCAATCGTAATCGCCTGCAACACCGCCACTTCCGCCGCCATCGCGACTCTCCGCACCGAGTATGGCACCGTTCCGTCCGCCCGCGTTATGGAATGTACCGGCGGCGAAAGGGACTGCGTTCCTTTCATCGGGATGGAGCCGGCCGTGAAACCCGCCGCGCTTTCGACGCGAACCGGGGTTGTGGGGGTTCTCGCAACGGCGGGGACGCTTTCCGGGAGCAAATACCTGGATATGAAGGGACGCTTTTCCGACGGAGTGGAGATTGTGGAGTCTGTGGGACGGGGGTTCGTGGAACTCGTTGAGGGAAGCGGTGTTGCTGACTGCTACAAGAAAGGTTGCCTTTTTCTTAGCAGCGAGAGTGAGGAAACTGTCTCGGATGATGACTCTTATTCCTCTCAGGACTTTGCGGCCACAAGCGGCGCAGGCCGTTTCGGGAGCGGCATCTCCATTGACTCGCCCGAAGCTGAGGAAATTGTCCGCAGAAGCCTCGCTCCTCTTCTGGAGGCCGGGGCGGACACCGTAGTGCTTGGCTGCACCCACTATCCTTTCCTTCTGCCGACTCTTGAAAGGGTTTCCGCGCAAATCCTTCGGGAGCATCCCCTCAGAGGAAAAGACGGGAAAAGGGTAGAGAGCATCCGCTTCATTGACCCCGCGCCGGCAGTCGCCCGACATCTTCTGGAGGTACTTATGGAACGCGGCCTGATCCCCCCTGAAAACGAAACTTCTTCCGGTAAACTAATATAGAAAAATATATAACTCATTAAAATTATGGCAGTTACGTTTAAATACGCACCTATGTTTCAGCTTGGCGAGGACAAGACTGAATACTACCTTCTCACCAAGGACGGCGTAAGTCTTGGCGAGTTCGAGGGCAAACCCATCCTGAAAGTTGCCCCAGAGGCGCTCGAAATGATGGCGAATGCCGCATTCCGCGATGTTTCCTTCCTTCTGCGTCCGGAGCACAACGCCCAGGTCGCAAAGATTCTTTCAGACCCGGAGGCTTCCGACAACGACAAATATGTGGCTCTCACGTTCCTTCGCAACGCAGAGATTGCCTGCAAGGGTCAGCTTCCGCTTTGCCAGGACACCGGAACTGCGATTATCCACGGCGAAAAGGGCCAGCAGGTTTGGACTGGCTTCTGCGACGAGGAGGCTCTCTCAAAGGGCGTTTTCAAGACCTACACCGAGGAAAATCTCCGATACTCCCAGAACGCTCCGCTTTCAATGTACGAGGAGGTCAACACAAAGTGCAACCTTCCGGCTCAGATTGACATCGAGGCCACCGAGGGAATGGAATACAGGTTCCTGTGCGTCACCAAGGGCGGCGGAAGCGCCAACAAAACCTATCTCTATCAGGAGACCAAGGCCATCCTGAACCCGGAGACTCTCGTGCCGTTCCTCGTTGCGAAGATGAAGACTCTCGGCACCGCGGCCTGCCCTCCATATCACGTCGCATTCGTAATCGGAGGCACCTCAGCCGAGAAAAACCTTCTTACGGTGAAACTCGCTTCCACCCACTACTACGACTCTCTCCCGACTACCGGCGACGAGACCGGCCGCGCATTCCGCGACACCGCTCTTGAGAGGAAAGTTCTCGAAGAGGCTCACAAAATCGGGCTCGGAGCGCAGTTCGGAGGCAAATACTTCGCTCACGATGTGCGCATCGTCCGTCTTCCGCGTCACGGCGCAAGCTGCCCTGTGGGACTCGGAGTGAGCTGCTCCGCCGACAGGAACATCAAGTGCAAAATCAACAGGGACGGAATCTGGATTGAGAAATTGGACGATAACCCGGGACGTTTCATCCCTGAGGAACTTCGAGGTGCCGGCGAGGGCGAGGCAGTGAAGATTGACCTTGACCGTCCGATGAGCGAAATTCTCGCCCAGCTTACGAAATATCCGGTTTCAACCCGTCTGAGCCTTAACGGCACCATCATCGTGGCCCGCGACATCGCTCACGCCAGGATTAAGGCCCGTCTCGATGCAGGAGAGCCCATTCCGCAGTATCTCAAGGATCATCCTGTCTATTATGCCGGCCCGGCGAAGACCCCGGCAGGCCTTCCGTGCGGCTCTATGGGCCCTACAACCGCAGGCCGTATGGATCCGTATGTGGACCTTTTCCAGAGTCATGGCGGCTCAATGGTTATGCTTGCAAAGGGCAACCGCAGCCAGCAGGTTACCGACGCCTGCCACAAGCACGGCGGATTCTATCTTGGCTCCATCGGCGGCCCTGCGGCAATCCTCGCCCAGAACAACATCAAGAGCATCGAGTGTGTCGAGTTCCCTGAACTCGGAATGGAGGCAGTCTGGAAAATCCGCGTGGAGGACTTCCCTGCATTCATCCTCGTCGACGACAAGGGCAACAACTTCTTCAAGCCTTTCGGCCTGTAGAACCCCGGAAAAATCCCAGGACACCCTGGCTTTTATGGAGTCCCACAGGAACTTCTTCACGGCGATAGGCGGAGTTCCTGTCCGCGAACCACTTCAAACTCTACGACGATGACCGCCCCATCCGTCATCTTGTCCCGGAAGAGGGGCACTGACCCGCATCGGCATCAAGCGCATATTAAAAAGGTTGGCACTAATCACGCCAACCTTTTTAATTACCAAATAAGCGAGATATAATTGTATCTTTTGTCTTATTTGGTAAACATATTGCCAAATAAGCATAGTTTAATTTGCTTATTTGGGCAAGTTGAGTTATCTTTGCTATGAAAAATAAAGTCTATATGGAATATACTGATTTATTGGAAAGGCAGATTATAGGCCGTCTTAGAGTTGATAACCCGTGGTGGACAGAAGGTGAGATACCGTCATTTTACAGAGAGATGTCTCCAAGGCTGTACTTGGATATATTCTATCCGCTGGTCACGGACATCGCTCTCAAGAGAGCCGTCATTCTCATGGGGCCCAGAAGGGTAGGAAAGACTGTTATGCTGTATCATACAATACAACGTCTTATCAATGACGGGGTTTCGCCACAGAACATCATATATATTTCTGTAGAGACACCTATCTATAACAAAATCTATTTGGAGCAGTTATTCAATCTTTCTAAGCGGACCTTGGGGAAACCGGAGAATGACAATGATGAGTATTATGTTTTCTTCGATGAGATACAGTATCTGAAAGAATGGGAGGTCAACCTCAAGTCTCTGGTTGATACATATAAAAATGTAAAATTTGTCGCAAGCGGGTCGGCGGCAGCTGAATTGAGTAAGAAAAGTAATGAAAGCGGGGCAGGCCGATTTACCGACTTCAGCCTTCCGCCTTTGACATTCTATGAATATATTCATCTGAAAGGATATGACAACCTGATGACTACCAGACCTATGAAATGGTCTGATGGTCCGGTTGACTGTTATGGAACGATGGATATTGATAAACTGAACGGGCTGTTCCTGGACTATATAAACTATGGCGGATATCCCGAGGTCGTCTTCAGTGAAAGAATACAGGAGAATCCGGGGCAGTTTATCAGGCACGACATAATAGACAAGGTGCTGCTGAGAGACTTGCCGAGTCTGTATGGCATTCAGGATGTCCAGGAACTCAATTCTCTGTTCACTATGATTGCATACCATTCCGGAGGGCAATTTTCTTATGAGGCGATGTCGAAGGAATCAGGTGTGAAAAAAGATCTTCTCAAGAAGTATATTCAATATCTTGAGGCGGCCTTTCTGATTAAAGTCATCCACAGGACTGACGACAATGCGAAAAAATACCAAAGAGATATTAGCTTTAAAATTTACCTTACTAATCCATCGCTCAGGTGCGCGTTGTTTCAACCGATAAAAGCGACGGATGAAGGAATCGGTGATATGGTTGAAACGGCGGTATATGCGCAATGGATACCAAGGCAAAGGACAGACATATCTTTCGCGAATTGGAGGTTGTCAAAAAAGGAACAGGGGGAAGTTGATATCGTAGGAATAGAAACTGCAAGGCAGAAACCTCTCTGGGGTGTTGAAATCAAGTGGAGCGACCGGTATGTGCAACATCCCGGGGAATTGAACTCATTGCTTTGGTATATGCAGAATAACGGATTGAAAGAAGCTATCGTGACATCTGAGACACAAACTGTCGATGTCGAGATGGAAAGTGTTGTCCTGCATTTCCTGCCGGTTGCCTGCTATGCCTATACCGTAGGTAGGAACACATTGGAGCACAGCAAGAGCTTTTATGGCCTCTGAGAATACTGTTGCCAAATAAGCAGGATTAATCCTACTTATTTGGCAACAGTGAGCTATTTAGCTGATTATAAATTTATTACAGGGGTAACCTATCGCAAAATTTCGGCTATTAAGTGACAAATTTTACTCTGACTGACACTAAATCCATCTCTGAAAATTCGACCTATAGGTCGAAAATCGGGTAAACAGACCCATAATCCCGATGACACGATGTGCCACAGAATGCCCTGTAAGGCACATCGAAAAACGACTTTTCCAGTGAAAAAACTCACCGAAAAAGTCGTTAAATCATTGATAGTTAATTATTTATAAATCAGTACTCCTCCTCGTTGAAGAAGAAATCGTCTTTTGTAGGGTAGTCAGGCCAGATGTCCTCTATGCTTTCGTAGATCTCGCCGTCGTCTTCGAGTTCTTCAAGGTTCTCGATTACCTCGAGAGGTGCGCCTGAGCGTGATGCGTAGTCGATCAGCTCGTCCTTGGTTGCCGGCCACGGAGCGTCTTCCAGTCTATAAGCCAGTTCAAGAGTCCAATACATCGTTATATTGTTTTAAAATGTTAACTATCAAGCATTAATGCTTCCCCTTTCTTTTTGGGGCGGCAAAGATATATAAAAATAATAGAATATGAACTTTTTTTTCTCTATTTTTATATACCTGCTTCCGACAGTTTCATTCCACTCTAATTATCGTGCCGTAGTGAGCTTTTTCCGAAGAGAATTTATCTCATCTGAGCTGAGCCCGCATTCTCCGAGATATTTTTCGGCGGCAGCCTTCAGAGCGGGGCCCTGAAGGGATGCCTGGGCGGAGGTGTAGAAACCAAGACCCTCCCAGTCTATATCGGAAACATCGATGGTGTTCCAGTCGATTTTGGCGTAGTTTTCCAGCGCGTCCTCGTTGCACAGAAGCCAGATCATCCTGTCTATCGAAAGGCTTTGACGCATCCTGTAGGAGTCTCCGCCGTCGGGGATTTTGTAGAAATTCAGCATTGTGACCATATAGTCGCGGCGAAGTTCCTCCACGCCGGCTCCGCAGAGAGCCTCAAGAAGCATCGAGACGAAGCCGCAACGGTCCTTGCCCTCGTTGCAGTGAAGAAGATACGGCGGGTCGTTCTCTATGATGAACTTTGCCGCGCGGCCCATCTTCTGCTTGAAGTCGTCGCAGAAACTGTTCGCCATCATTCCGCAGGCGATGGTTTTCCCGGCCTTGAAAAGGGCGGGGCAGTAGGTGGAGGCGTAGCCATCGGACTGAATGTATTTCTCCACATCCTCGCTCTTGTCCGCAAGATCAATCTCAGTCGCGATGCCCACAGTTCTCGCAAGGCTGTCGGAGACTGCGTAACGCCCCGGATTCTTCACGCAGTTCAGCGGATTGCTGGAGCGGTAGAGAGTCTTCGGGGCGATGCCTGTTGTTGTGACCTCCCTGAAATTTGCGTATTCCGCTCCGCTTTCGCCGTTTTGACGTTTCAGATCATAAACCGAAATCATCAGCTCGTAGGTCTTGAGGTAGCCCCCTTTCTCTGCAAGAGTCATCGTCACCGCGTCTCCCACATCGCCTCCGATGTAGGCGTGGAAGTCTCCGTTGAGCATCGCAAAGCCGTAGTCGTCGCCGCGGGCGTTGTAGTCCACATACGAAGGCCCCAGGATTGCCACCTCGTTGAAGGAGGAGACATACGGGACATTGGTAAGGTGCAGGTTCTCTCCGATTGTGACATTAATAAGGTCGGCGTAGTCAAAGCCAGCCTGAGCCATTTGGGCGGGGGTGAAGTCGGGAATCGGCTGTCCGTAGCCGTTCACTTCCACGATGTGGCCGCTGATGGTGGGAACTGCAGCCTCCCCATTATTCTCATTGTGCTTGCCGCAGCCGACAAAGAGAACTGTCGCCGTGGCAAGCACCAACATAAATGTAATTCTATTCTTCATCTGAATCCTTTACGTGTGCGGGGGGGGGAAGATAGGAGCGTAACGCAGTAGACCGCTTTTATTCGGCCTACCTGATTACATATTCGTATGGCATCCTTGCGTACACCCTTCCGGTATTCACCTGGAGGGCGCTGCGAAGAGTCTTCTCCACGCTCTCGAGCGGAGTGCCGGCAAAAATTACCGGAGTCTTCACAGGCTCGAAGCTTGCGATGAGCATCTCCATAGTGGTGAGAGGGGCAGGGTAGCCAACAACTGCGAAATCTCCCGGGAAACCGTCCGCTTCCGCAGCGGCGCGGGCAATCGCGTCCT
This sequence comes from Flexilinea sp., assembly GCA_963589825.1. Lineage (GTDB taxonomy): Bacteria > Bacteroidota > Bacteroidia > Bacteroidales > UBA932 > Cryptobacteroides. The sequence continues at coordinate 7,991 of CAVAMP010000055.1, forward strand.
CAAGGCCTCCGATTTCGTCAACAAGTCCGATCTTCACTGCATCCTCTCCAGTCCAGACGCGGCCCTGGGCGATGGAATCCACGTATGTCTGCCTCAGATTCCTCGAATCGGCGACAAGTCCCGTGAAGCGGTCGTAGATGTCCTCGACGCTCTTCTGCATATAGTCGATTTCCTCTGAGTCAAGCGCGCGCATTCCCGAGTACATATCGCTGTGGCGGTTGGAGTTGATGAACGCCATATTGACGTGGGCAAGGTTCTTCACCGCGCCGCCGAAATCAGGGATGAGGCTGAACACTCCGATGGAGCCGGTGAGGGTCGTCGCGTCGGAATAGATGTACTTGCAGCCTGAAGAAATCCAGTATCCGCCTGATGCTGCGTAGGCTCCGTAGGATGCGATAAGAGGTTTCTCTGCGGCAAGAAGGTCAAGTTCCTGACGGATTTTGTCCGATGCGAGAACGCTTCCGCCCGGAGAGCTTACCCTGAGGACCACAGCCTTCACCTTCGGGTCTTTCCTCACTCCTGCAACCAGCTCGGAGAAGGCGTCGCCCTGGATGGCCTGGGCGTTGTTGGAAGTGCCTTCGATGATTTCGCCGTCGGCGTAGATAACTGCAATCTGGTCACCGGTGATTTTCTTCGCCGCGGCTTTCACGGCGGCATAATCCTCGAACGGAATGAAGTTCACCTTCTTTATGTCGTCGGTCATATAGAGGTTGCAGATTTTCTCGACCCTCTGCTCGCGGGAAAGCGCCTCGTCTGCAAGGCCGTTCTCCACAAGGTCTTCGCTGTCAACGAGTTCGAGGTTGTCGATGAGGGAATTGAATTTCTCTACGCTGATGCCCCTTGAAGCGGCGATTTCCTTTGCGAAAGTCTCCCAGATGGAGTCAATCATCACCTTGTTCTGCTCGTAATTCTCCGGGCTTATGTGATTCTTGATGTACATCTCTCCGGCTGACTTGTATTTGCCGTGGCGGATGAGCTGCATATTCACTCCGAGCCGGTCGAGAATGTCCTTGAGGAAATACATCTGCGAGGAAATTCCGAGAAGATAGTTGCTTGCCCCGTGAGCGGAACTTACATAAACCTTGTCGGCGACGCTGGCGAGGAAATAGCTGCCGTTTGACGGATTCTCGGTGTATGCGATTATGGCTTTGCCGCTTTCACGGAAGTGCTTCAGGGCCGTGCGGAGCTCCTCAGCCTGTGCAAGACCTGCGGTGAGGCCGTCCGGACGAAGGTAGATGAACTTCACTCCAGGATCCGCTGCCGCTGCATTGACGGCATTGACCGCGTCCAAAATGCCGATTGAGGTGAGAGTCTCGCGGCTGCGAAGGAAGCTGCTGATGTCGAACGGGGTCTCCTGCTCGGAGAGTTCAATGGTTGAAAGGTCCATATAGAGGACCCCCTCCTTAGGAACCGTCGGAGTCTGGGACGAAGTGAGCGTTGCCACAGAGCCGATGAAGCTGAAAATCATCACCATCCACACTACTGAGAACAGCAACATTCCGGCGAGCACTGCCAGAAGCATTTTTACGAAATCTTTCATATCAGTTTGTTTTGATTTTTTTCTGTTTTTATGGGGTTATCCCCGGTTTTATGTGTTCTGCGCTACTTTTTCTCGGAGATATAGCGGTCAATTGCGGCGGCGGCTTTTCTTCCGGCTCCCATCGCAAGGATTACCGTGGCGGCTCCTGTGACGGCATCGCCTCCGGCAAATACGCCCGGACGTGTCGTCGCGCCGTTCTCGTCTGCAACGAGGCCCCCGCGCCGAGTGGTCTCAAGCCCCGGAGTGGTCTTTGAAAGGAGAGGGTTAGGCGAAGTGCCCAGCGACATAATCACCGTGTCCGCCTCCATTTCGAACTCCGAGCCCTCCACTGCAACAGGGGAGCGGCGTCCGCTTTCATCGGGCTCGCCAAGTTCCATCCTGATGCACCTTAGGCCCCGCACCCAGCCCTTTTCATCGCCCAGAATCTCCACAGGGTTGGTGAGCATAGAGAAGGTGATTCCCTCCTCCTTCGCGTGGTGCACCTCCTCTTTTCTTGCAGGGAGTTCGGTCTCGGTGCGTCGGTAAACTACCGTCACTTCGGAGCCAAGCCTAAGAGCCGTTCTGGCAGCGTCCATAGCGACATTTCCGCCTCCTACGACTACGGTCCTGTGCCCCTGCGGGACAGGCGTCATATATTCGGGGTCAAAGCCCTTCATAAGGTTGCTTCTTGTGAGAAATTCGTTGGCTGAGAACACTCCGTTGAGGTTTTCGCCCGGAATGCCCATAAATTTCGGGAGTCCGGCCCCGGAGCCGATGAAAACGGCGTCGAAGCCTTCCCTGTCAAGTAGGGAGTCCACAGTGAGGGTGCGCCCTGCAACGACGTCGGTCTCGATTTTCACTCCGAGAGCAACCACGTCGGCAATTTCCTTCGCCACCACCTTCTCTTTCGGAAGCCTGAACTCCGGGATTCCGTATTCAAGCACTCCGCCGCCCTTGTGAAGGGCCTCGAAGACGGTTACGCTGTAGCCCAGGCGTGCAAGGTCGTATGCGCAGGCAAGTCCGGAAGGGCCGCTGCCGATTACGGCAACCTTGTGCCCGTTTGGCTCACGGCATTCTCCCGCAATTTTCTTTAGGAACTCGGGGTCAGCGTTCTTCTGTTCCCGAGCCCAGTCGGCCGTGAATCTTTCAAGTTTTCCGATAGCAACCGCCTCGCCCTTTATTCCAAGGACACAGGAACCTTCGCACTGGTTTTCCTGCGGGCACACCCTTCCGCAGACTGCGGGAAGGGATGAGTCGGCGGCGATTGTCTGCGCGGCGCCAAGAAAATCTCCCTGAGCCACCCGTGCGATGAAGCCCGGGATGTTTATGCCCACAGGACAGGCCTGGATGCAGCGCGGTTTGGGGCAGTTGAGGCAGCGGCTCGCCTCCAGAAGGGCTTCTTCCTTGTTGTAGCCATAGCAGACCTCATCGAAGTTGTGGGCCCGCACTTTCGGATCCTGTTCTCTGACAGGAGTTCGTGGAATTCGATTTGCCATTATTTACCCCTCCCTATTTTACATTTGTGATGCTCGAGGGCTTCCTGCTCCTGAGTGCGGTACTGGCTCTGACGGCGCATAGCCTCGTCAAAATCCACCTCGTAGCCGTCAAATTCCGGCCCTTCGACGCAGGCGAATCTCATCCGTCCGCCCACAGTGACCCTGCAAGCGCCGCACATTCCCGTGCCGTCCACCATAATGGTGTTGAGACTCACAATCATCGGAATGCCCAGTTTCTTTGCCGTGAGGGTGGCGAATTTCATCATAATCATCGGCCCGATGGCAACTGCCTGGTCATATTTCTTCCCTTCTTCGGCGACAAGATGTTCAAGCTGCGCGGTGACCATACCCTTGAACCCCCTTGAGCCGTCGTCCGTGCAGATGTAGAGATTGTCGCACGCCCCAGCCATTTCCCTGTCATAAATCACGAGGTCTGCGGTCTTCGCGCCGATTATAACGTCCACAGCGACGCCACTTTCGTGAAGCCACTTGGCCTGGGGATAGACCGGAGCCGTGCCCACGCCGCCCGCGATGAAAACATACTTTTTCCCGCGGATTTCCTCAAGAGGTGTCTGGGTGAACTCAGAAGGCACTCCGAGAGGTCCCGCGACGTCCTCGAAGGCGTCTCCCACCTCCATTTCGCACATCTGCATCGTGGATGCGCCGATGGCCTGGATGACGATGGTAACAGTCCCGGCGTTTTTGTCATAGTCGCTGATAGTCAGCGGGATGCGTTCTCCCTTTTCGTCTGTGCGTACAATAAGGAACTGCCCCGGCAGGGCCGCTGAGGCCACTCTCGGAGCAGATACCTTCATTCTGCAGATGTTGGGAGTTAAAAATGTTTTCTCTACTATCTTGTACATACTCAAACTTTACTAGTATCTAATTTATTGCGTAAATTAACCGTATCCCACTAATCAAACTCTCGAATCCCACGCACATTTTTTTACTTCTGAACCCCCTGCACCTTTATATCAACCCCTCCCGTCCCCTTTGTAGGGGAAGTGGTGCTCCATCTTCC
>CAVAMP010000056.1:0-11087 GCA_963589825.1 Flexilinea sp.
CTCCCGTCCCCTCTGTAGGGGAAGTGGTGCTCCATCTTCCCTATCAGCACATCCCCTCCCTTCAAAGACTCCGCACGGCGCTTTAGCGCCTGGAACGTGAGTTTTTCGTATGTATGTCGCTGAGCGCCTGTCTTGAACATTTTTTTATATAGTATTTACGGATAAATTTATAACTTTGTTGGTTTTGAAACGATTATGGTTAAAAAGGGAAAAATACTAGTTGTGGATGACAATAGGGGGATCCGGGAGGCGCTGAGGATTCTTCTTGGCGGATGCTTCGCCGAGACCCAGATGCTTCCTTCGCCTGTCTCACTCATCCGCACCGTTGAGGTTTTCCGCCCCGACGTGGTCCTTCTGGATATGAATTTCACATCCGACATCAACACCGGTGGCGAGGGCCTTTACTGGCTCGGGGAACTCAAATCCCGCTGGCCTGACCTTCCCGTTGTGCTTTTCACGGCCTACGCCGACATATCCCTTGCGGTGGAAGGAATGAAAAAGGGAGCGGCGGATTTTGTGGTGAAACCCTGGGACAATGCCCGGCTAATCGGCCTTCTTACCGAAGTGCGGGACCGCCGGAAAACACCCGCCAAGTCTTCTGCCTCAGAGGATGACACGCAGGGCGCGCGGATGTTCTGGGGAGAGAGCCCCGCGATGCAGGTGCTCCGCAGCAATGTCCAGAAAATCGCCGCTACGGACGCCTCCGTGCTCATAACCGGCGAGAACGGAACCGGAAAGGACGTGCTCGCAAACGAGATTCACCGCCTTTCCCGCCGCTCCGGCCACAGGATGGTTTGCGTTGATGCCGGAGCCGTCACCGAGACCCTTTTCGAAAGCGAGATGTTCGGCCACGTAAAGGGCGCGTTCACTGACGCCAAGTCCGACCACGCGGGCAAGTTCGAACAGGCCGACGGCGGCACACTCTTTCTCGACGAGATTGCGAACATTCCGCTCCAGTCACAGGCGAAACTCCTCAGGGCCATTCAGAGCCGGAGCATCACCCGCGTGGGCGACACGCGGAGCATCCCCGTGGACATCCGCCTTATCTGCGCCACCAACGCCGACATCCCCGCCCTTATCCGCGACGGCCTTTTCAGAGAAGACCTCTACTATCGTCTGAATACCATCAGCATAACTCTTCCTCCTCTTCGACGGCGCGCCGACTCGATTGTCCCGCTCGCGGAGAATTTCCTCGGCGAGTTCGCCTCCAAGTATGGCCGCTCCGTCACGGGTTTTTCCCCCGCTGCTAAGGCGGAACTTCAGAGCTACAGTTGGCCCGGCAATGTCCGGGAGCTTCGCGGGTGCGTAGAGAAAGCCGTGATTCTTTCCGAGGGCGAAACCATTGACTCTCTGGGACTTTCATCTTCCGTAGGCGGGCAGGGGAGCGACGAGATTTCCTCTTCCGACACCATAGAGAGCGTGGAGGAAAAGGCCATCCGCTCCGCTATGGCCCGCTGCAACGGCAATCTCTCCCTTGTCGCGAAGAGCCTTAAAATCAGCCGGCCGACTCTTTACGCAAAACTCAAGAAATACGGGATATGACCTCCCGCCTTCTCATATCTTTGGCATCTTTCCCGGGGTGGACGCTCTGGACCGCAGGGGGCGTTGTTCTCGTCATTCTCGTTGTCCTAATCACCCGCGCTCTTACCAAGCGCAAGATAATCAGTAAGATAGACTTTATGTCCGATGCCATCGTGAGCGGGGAAAGCGCATTCCGCTACAGCGAGACCGCTCGCTCGAACAGGAGCCTTAACCGCTCGCTCAACCGGCTGAGGTCCATCTTCGAGGCCGAGCGGGCTGCGGAAAAGGAGAAGGAAAGCTACTTCGGCCTTATGCTCGACCACGTCCAAAGCGGCGTCATCGTTCTTGAAGGAGAGAAAGTTACCTACAGCAACAGCATCGCAAGGGGGCTTCTCGGGATGTCGAACATTTCTTCGCTCCGGCAGATTGAAAAGGTCTCGGCGCCTCTTGCAGAGGCTTTTCGCTCGGCCGGCTCCTCCGAGGTGCGTTCCACAGTCTCTTCCGAAAGGGGAACGGCGAACCTTTCGATAAGCGCCTGCGGGGCTTCGCTCAATGGCCGCGAAGTCAAGATTGTGACTTTCAACGACATAACCCGCGAGATGGAGGACAACGAGAGCGAATCGTGGACAAGGCTCATCAGGGTCCTCACCCACGAGATTATGAACACTGTGACCCCTATTGCAAGCCTCAGCGCGGAACTTTCCGAGAATCTCGCCGCCCACTCCGAGGAGGAGCTGCGCTCGGCTCTCGGCACCATAGCCTCATCTTCCGAGGGACTCATATCCTTTGTCCAGTCCTACCGCTCTCTCACCCACATCGCCGCTCCGGTGCGCCGCCCTTTCTATTTCAGGGAGGTTGCAACGGACGCCGTAAATATCGCCGGAATCAACTGGCCCGCTGTGGAAGTCCTTTACACCGAACTTTCTGAAGATGTTATACTTTATGCGGACGAGGGGCAGATTTCGCAGGTGGTGAACAATCTCGTCAAGAACGCAGTCCAGGCTGGGGCCACCCGCGTTGAAATCACCTCGCAGATTGACAGCCGCGACCGCACGGTAATTTCCGTCTCCAACAACGGCGAAGCCATATCCCCTTCTGTCCGGGAGCAGCTTTTCATCCCGTTCTACACCACCAAGGGCACTTCCGGCACCGGCGTGGGCCTGAGCCTTTCCCGCCAGATGCTGCGGCTTAACGGCGGCACAATCGCCCTCACTTCCTCCACTGCGGAAAAGACCGTTTTCACAATCATTCTGTAAAAACGGGAGCCCGCCTGGCAGCCCCCCGGACAAGCTGTTTCCCCTCTCTCTCACATCCATAATCCCGTCAGGGCCCTTTGGGGTTTTAGAATCTCGCATAGAATGACTATATTTGCAAGTTTTAATGATTTTTTGCGATACAAATAAAGGAATAACTTATGGACAGAGCAGAAATTGAAAAGACGATAAAGACTTTTCTTGTGGACGAACTCGAAGTGGACGAGGAGAAAATAACCCCCGCAGCATCCCTGAAGGACGATCTTGGCATCGACAGCCTGGAGGTCGTCGATGTTGTGGTGCTTGTGGAGGAGAATTTCGGCCTTAGGATGAAACCTGAGGATTTCAAAACCATCAAGACCTACGGAGAGTTCTGCGACTTCATCGAGAACAATTTGTAGCAACCAGACCGTTTTAAAAGCGCCTCCAAGGCCTCTTCAAGGCGGTCTCCCTGTACTTTGCACCGCAATCACTCTATGGCTGAGCTTCAACACCAGAACTGGAAAGGCACGACCGGCGGCACCCCCTGGATGCAGCGCTGTCTGATTGTGTGGCTGAGACATTTCAGCCTCCGCTCGCTGTATGCGGTGATGGCGCTCTTGATTCCCTGGTACATCCTTTTCAACGCTGAGCACCGGAGGGCCATCTGGCGCTACTTCCACCTCCGTCAGGGCTACGCCCCTCTGAAGGCCGCGCGCTACACTTTACGGGACTACTACCGCTTCGGGCAGGTCATCCTTGACCGTTTTGCAGTCTATGCCGGGGTGAAGTTCGACTTTGTCCAGGACGGTCTGGAGGAGTTCCACAGAAGATGCGACGAGGGAAACGGCGTGCTTTTGCTGTGCTCCCACATCGGCAACCTTGAGATTTCGGGATATTCCTTTTCCGCCGGGAACCACAGGGTGAATTCCGTCGTTTTCGCGGGAGAAACCCGCACGGTGCAGGAGAACCGCGCCAAGTCATTCTCAGGCAACAACATAAGGATGATTCCGGTGAGGGAGGATATGTCCCACATTTTCGCGGTGAACTCCTCTCTTGCTGACGGGGAGATAGTCACCATCCACGCCGACCGCCTTTTCGGCTCCACCAAGGGCATTGAGGCTGAACTTCTCGGCGCCCCGGCTCTTTTCCCCCGCGGCCCTTTCACGCTTGCGGTTCAAAGGAATGTGCCGACTTTCGCTATGTTTGCGCTTAAAACAGGATATAAGTCCTATCGGGTGATTTTCAAGCCCCTGTCCCTGCCCTTCGAGGCTTCCGGGACTTCCCGCGAAAGGGAACGGGCTCTGCTCGGGGAATATGCCGCCGCGGTTGAAGGAGTGCTGAAGGAGTATCCCGAGCAGTGGTTCAATTTCTTCGAGTTCTGGAAATAGGGGGGAAGCGGTTGAATGACAGTTGATTGGGACTTCGGAGAAGGAAAAATTAAGGATGGAATATAGAGATATAGATATAAAAGATTTGCTGCCGCAGAGGCCTCCGATGCTTTTGGTGGACTCCCTGGTGGATTACTCGGAAGGATATGCTCTGACGGAATTTCTCGTGAGAGATGAGTGCATATTTGTGGAGAACGGGGCTATGAAGGCCGAGGGAATCATTGAAAATGTCGCGCAGACCTGTGCCGCCCGCATCGGCTACTACGACCGTTTTGTGCTGAAGGTGCCTGTGAAAATAGGGTATATCGGGGCTATAAAGGGTTTTCAGGTTTTTTCCTCTCCGGCAGTGGGGACGCTTCTAAGGACTTCCTCCACTGTGCAGAACGAGTTTTTCGGCATTTCGCTCGTGCGCGCCGAGGTCCGCGATGCTGCGAGAGGGGAACTTGTGGCTGCAGGGACTATGAAAATCGCCATAAAGATGGAGGATTGGCAGGAGCAGTAAGTTGAATTGAAAATGATGGAAAGAAACGAAAATATAAAGGTCCGGGTCATTGCAGACGATGTGGTTTCGCCGCTTGGGGTCGGAAGCGAAGAAAATCTGGAGGCGGTGCTTGCCATCTCCGGGGGTGAGTCTCCGCGCGGGGGCTATGCACTTCCGGGCGACGAGGCGGCTGAAGGAGGGAAAGAGTGGAGCGGCTCCGTGCATCTGCACAAGGGCACTTTCGGCCTTCCGGAGCCTTTCGTGGCCTCGCTTTTCGACAGACAGAAGATGGAGGAAGTCCTCGTCCGCGAGGGCATCCCTTCCGAGGGCTACAGTTTCCTTGAGCGCCTTTCCATTCTTTCCGCCTCCCGCGCAATCGCCGCCTCCGGCATAGACCCATCTTCGCCAGACACCGTTTTCGTTCTGTCCTCCACAAAGGGCAACATCTGGACGACGATCGGCTCTTCAGCCAGCAAAATCGCATCCTGGTTCGGTAACTCCGTGGCCCCCATTGCCATCTCAAACGCCTGCATCTCAGGCGTTTGCGCGGAGATTGAAGCACTCAGGCTTCTTCGCGGCGGAGAGTTCCGGACAGCGGTCGTCATCGGGGTGGATGTTCAGAGCAAATTCATAGTTTCGGGTTTTCAGTCCTTCAAGGCGCTTTCGCCGGAGCTCTGCCGCCCGTTCGACCGTGACCGCCGCGGACTCAACCTCGGGGAGGCTGCCGCAACGGTGGTTCTTCAGCGGAGTTCTCTCTCATCCTGCTTTGCGGACGGCTCGGAAGCCTCAAAGCGTGAAGGCTCGGCGGAGCCTGCCGGCGCAGTCTGGGAAATTGTCGAGGGGTGCATCCGCAACGATGCCAACCACATTTCCGGCCCGTCACGCACGGGAGAGGGCAGTTTCCTCGCCCTGGAATACCTCCTGGAGAGCGGGGCTGTCAAGGCGGAAGATCTTGCCGCAGTCAATGTCCACGGCACTGCAACGGCCTACAACGACGAGATGGAGTCCATAGCGCTTTCCCGCGCGGGGCTTTCGGAGGTCCCGGTGAACTCCCTCAAAGGCTTTTTCGGCCACACGATGGGCGCAGCGGGCGTTCTTGAGACCGTTCTTTCAATGCACGCCACCGCCCGAGGCCTTGTCCTCCCGACCCGCGGCTTTGAAACCCTCGGGGTTTCCTGCCCGGTGAATGTCAGCGCAGGGCTTCGCACAACGGATAAACGCTCTTTTGTGAAACTCATCTCCGGCTTCGGGGGCTGCAACGCCGCCGTCGCCTTCAGCCTTTCGGAGGGGTGCGCAGCCGCTGAAGCGTCGCCTTGTGTGGAAACCTCAAAGATTTGTTCTTCGGGCGGTTGTTCCGCATCTTCGGCGGGCAGCGCCCCCGCCCTTGAAACTCTCGGCACAATTGACATAACCCCAGGCACTATAATCTTGAACGGCAATAAGTTGGACATCCGGGGCACCGGCAGGGAAAAAGTCCACGAGGCTTTCCGTTCGCTGGGAATTGACTATGTGAAGTTCTTCAAGATGGACCCTCTCGCGAAACTCGGCTTTGTTGCCTCCGAGCTGCTTCTTAATGCCGCGGAGCCGGGTGAGAGGCCTGTTCCGAGAAAGGACAGGGGAGTGATCCTTTGTAACCGCAGCGCCTCCCTCTGCAACGACCTCCACTACGAAAAGACCATCGAGGACCCTGCCAACTGGTTCCCGTCTCCGGCGCTTTTCGTGTACACCCTTCCGAACATTTCCTGCGGCGAAATCGCCATCCGCAACAAGTGGTACGGCGAAACGATGTTCTTCATCGCCGAGGAATACGACGCCGAGGCGTTCCACAGGACAGTCCAAAGGGAATTTCAGGACAGGGGGCTTAATTCCGCCCTCTGCGGCTATCTGGAATGCACGGATGAAGACGAGTTTGAGGCTCACCTTTCGCTTGTGAAGAGAAAATTGAAATAAAAACAAAGTAAAGATATGGACGAAAATTTTGTAAATGAACTCAAGCAGCAGATTATCACTGCGCTGAATTTCGACGGTATGACCCCTGCGGACATCGACTCCGACGCTCCGCTTTTCGACAAGGGACTGGGCCTTGACTCAATCGACGCTCTCGAACTGATTGTTCTTCTCGAAAAGCAGTACGGAATCCGCCTCAAAAGCCCCGCAGAAGGCAAAGACGTCTTCAAGTCGGTAAACGTAATGGCCGACTACATCGAGAAAAACCGCACGAAGTAACAATGAGGATGCAGCGGAAGAAGGAGATGGGTGAAGCCAATCAAAAGGCGTTGGTCCACGCACGCGTGGGGGACCGAAATTTCGAAGAAATTTTGGTGGTTCCTTTTGATGGCTTCATCTTCTCCGCCGCTGCATCCGCAGCTAATGCAATATGAATATCGTTATAACAGGAAGCGGGGTAGTTTCCGCGATTGGAGTGGGGAAGGAGCAGACGCTAAGAAGCCTGAGGGAGCGCAAAACCGGCATCGGGCAGGTCCGCTACCTTGCGACCTCCCACCGTGAACTTCCCGTCGGGGAAGTCAAGTTGAGCGACGCCCAGTTGCGCTCCACCCTCGGCATCCCTCCCCAGCGGCCCTTCACCCGCACCGCCCTTCTCGGAGTCCTCGCCCTCAGGGAGGCCCTTGAGGAAGCCGGACTTTCCGGGAGCGAAGGTGAGAAATTCCCCCTTGTCAGCGGCACGACCGTCGGCGGAATGGAGAAAACCGAGCAGTACTACTCCGACTTTCTCTCCTCGCCCCTCCACTCGGAGTACATTCCCCTGCAGGGCTGCGGCGCAACAACGGAACTGATTGCCTCCTGCTTTGACTGCTTCAGCGACATCCAGACCCCATCCACAGCCTGCTCATCCGCCGCAAACGCCATAATAAGAGCCGCAGAGATGATTCTCTCCGGCGAAACGGAGGTTGCCGCCGCCGGGGGAAGCGAATGCCTCTCGGTTTTCCATCTCAACGGCTTCAACTCCCTGATGATTCTCGACAGCGAGCAGTGCCGCCCGTTCGACAGGACCCGCCGCGGCCTTAACCTCGGCGAAGGAGCCGGCTTTCTGGTTCTTGAAAGCGAGGACCACGCAAGGAAAAGGGGAGCGAAAATCCTTGCTCGCCTAAGCGGTTACGCCAACTCCTGCGACGCATTCCACCAGACCGCATCCTCCCCGGAGGGCGAAGGCGCCTTCCTCTCGATGACCGCGGCCCTTTCGATGGCGGGACTTCTTCCGGAGGAAATCGATTACATAAACGCCCACGGCACCGGCACTCCGAACAACGACGCGAGCGAATCCGCCGCAATCCGCAGGGTATTCTCCTCTGCGGTGCGCGTCTCCTCCACCAAATCCTTCACCGGCCACACCACAAGTGCCTCAGGCTCAATAGAGTCGGTCTTCTGCCTGCTTGCAATGCAGAATGACTTCATCCCGGTGAACCTCGGCTGGAAAGAGGCCGGCGAAGACACCTTGAGCCCATATATGGGTGAAGAAAAACTGAAGCTCCGCAATGTCCTCTGCAACGCCTTCGGATTCGGAGGAAACGACTCATCGCTGATATTCTCAAGCCTTTGAACCAAGGGCCCATCTCCCGGGAAAATGAAACTGGAATGACAATGAAAGACAAACAGATATACATCCGCTCAACGGCTCTGATCTCGGCCCAGCCGCCTCTTTCGGACGACTGGATGGAGGCTCCTGTGGTGAGTGAAGAGGAAAAACTCCCCACCGTCGAAGCGGACTACTCCGCCTTCATCTCGCCGATTGAAGGACGAAGGATGGGGCGGCTCAGTAAAAGAGCCATTGCTGTTTCCCTAACTGCCCTTCAAAGGGCTGGACTTGAACGCCCCCAGGCCATCATAACCGGCACCGCACTCGGCAGCGTCAAGGATATGGAAACCGTGATGGGCGCGCTTCAGGGCGGGGATGACTCCACCGCCACGGTGAGCCCGACGGCATTTATGCAATCCACCCACAACACCCTCAGCTCCCTCATCGCCATCAAAACCCGCACCCACGGCTACAACTGCACCTGGTCGCAGGAGTCCCTCTCCTTCGAGACCGCCCTCTGCGATGCTCTGACCCGTCTGCGTCTGGGGAGAATGGAAAATGTCCTCGTCGGCGCTTTCGACGAGCTGAGCGATAATGTCTATGCGATGCAGCGCCGCGACCTTTTTCGCGGGGAACTCTGCAAGGCGGGCGAAACAGCCGCCTCAGTGCTCCTTGAAGCCGCTGAGGGCGATGGTGCCGAACTCCCGGGCAACGCCGGAGGTGTCTCTGTAGCCCAAACCTCTGAGCAGGCGGCCCCTGCCCCGGTCCGGCTGCTTGACTGCCGCACCTTCTGGTGCAAGGACCCGGAGTCCCTCCCTGAAGCCTTTCAGAAGGCCCTTTCCGCTCTTTGCCGCAAGGCCGCAGTCGAAAGCGGAGAAATAGACCTTGTCCTTGAAGGCCGCAGCGGCAACAGAGAGAACGACGCCCTATATGACAGGATAGCTCCGCTTCTTGCCGGCATCCCTGCCGCCCGCTGGAAACATCTCTGGGGCGAAGGCTTCTGCTCCTGTGCCGCGGGCTTCTGCGCCGCCGAGGCCCTTCTGAGGCGCGGCACCCTCCCCGCGTGCCTTTTCGCCGGGAAGGAAACTGCTGAGGGGGATGAGCCTGGGAGGGGAAACGTTGCCGCAAAACTTTCTCCCCGTAATGTCCTTATAGTCAATCACTCCCGCGGACGCCACTGGAGCCTTACTCTACTTGCAAAATAATTCGTAAATTTGTGGGATTTAGCCGCCGCGGAAGCCCCTTTTGCCGTTTCGAAAGGTCTGGAGCATCCGGCGCCGGGCATTAACGAAAGAAAAAGTATGCTGAGACTCTTGACACTGTCGGTTATCCAGGCTGTCTTCCTTTGCGGAGGACAGGTCCTGCTTAAAATGGCTCTGAATAAAATGGGCGCGTTCTCTTGGACCTGGAAATTTTTCCTCGCCCAGCTCACCAACTGGTGGTTCCTCGGTTGCGGCCTCACTTTCGCCGTCGCCACTGTCCTCTGGCTCTACATCCTCAAGAACTATCCCTTCGGAGTAGCATATCCGCTCAGCTGCCTCAGTTACCTTTTCGGCCTGGTTGCCGCCCTTCTCGTTTTCCACGAGCCAGTTTCCGCCGCCCAGTGGGTGGGAGTGCTGCTCATTATGGCGGGCTGTGCGCTGATCGCAAAATAGAGTTCAGAAAAAATGAGAATCCAGAAATATATTTCAGCATTTGTTTTGAGCCTCCTCACCGCAGGAATGCTGTCCGGTCAGAATGCCCCCGCGCTCTCCTCTCCGACCTCGCTCACTTTCGACTTTACCCAGACCAAGTCCTCCGAAATGCTTGAAAATGACATAGTTTCGGAAGGAAAAATGGCCTACGCCGCCCCCGACAAAGTTCGCTGGGAATACACCGCCCCCTACAGGAGCCTCTTCATAATGAATGGCGACAAAGTCCTCACGCGAAATTCCTCAGGCGAGAAGCAGTCCAAAGCCAAAGGAGGAAGCCTCTATACGAGAATTTCCAAACTGATGACGGGGCTCCTTTCCGCCGGAGTTCCGGCAGGGAGCGCCTCAGAAGGCGTTTCAGAGGAAAATCCCAAATCAGCGTCGCTCTTTAGGGCCGAAGGTTTTGACTGCACCGCCGAGGAGAACTCCGACGGCCTCCATCTTAAACTTGTCCCCGCCGAGCAGAGCGCAAAAAGGCTCTTCCGGGAAGTCAGAGTCCGCATAGACAAAAAGACAGGCGTTGCCAACAAAATCGAAATAGAGGAGAAAAACGGTGACAGCACCACAATCCTCTGCCGCAACATAAAGGTAAATCCCGAGGTCGATTCCGCCCTGTTTGAATTTTAATCGTTTGCCCGAAAGGAGTGCAGGGAAGGGGTCGAAAAAAGAAGGGAAAATAGTAAGCGTGAAGAAAATATATGTTTGAAGAAAATTTATATATAATTGAAAATAAGGAAGTTGACGCAGATGGAACTACGAAGTTCACTCTGAGCCTTCTTCCCGACTCCCCAATCTACCGGGGCCATTTCCCCGACTGCCCGATAACTCCGGGAGTCTGCCTTCTGAGTATCATAAGGGAACTCACCGAGAGCCTCCGGGGAGAAAAGCTGAGCCTGAAGACGGTGAAGGAAGCGAAATATGTTCAGGTCGTAACTCCCGAAACGGGCCAGATAGAAGTGTATATTGTTGAGGAAGTAAAGAAGGAAAATATAAGTGAAGGCAAGAATGAAAATATAGAGGAAGGCAAGAGGGAAAATAAAGAGGGAAATAAAGACGAATACAAAGACGAAAACAAGAACGATATAGTAGAGGTAAAAGCCGAAGTAAAATCAGGAGAAAACCTTTGCGCCAAATTTAAACTGCAATACGAAAGGAGCGCAGCGGCGTAGTGGATTGCCACTTTTTTGCTGTGGCCACCCTCGGCCTCATAAGAGGGAGGGGCCCAAGCGAAGCTTG
>CAVAMP010000057.1:0-10234 GCA_963589825.1 Flexilinea sp.
CGTCTGTGCCTTCCTTGCGAAGCTGGATGAGGCCGTGGCCCTTGACCACTATGAACTGCTCCCATTTGCTGTTGTGCCAGTGCTCGCCTTTGGTGATGCCGGGCTTGGAGATGTTTATCGAAATCTGCCCGCAGTTCTGGGTGTGCACGAGCTCCGTGAAACTGCCCCTCGGGTCAGTGTTCATTTTGAGGTCGAAGACGGCCTTGTCTGCCGGGAGGTAGCTCAGGTAGGTGCTGAAAAGCCTCTTGGCGAAGCTGTCGGCGGGGATTTCGGGGATCATCAGGGTCTGCGAAATGTCGTGGAACTGATGAAGAAGGTCCACAATCTCTCCGAGCGTTGCCTTGTGGGTGACAGGGCAGTAGCAGTAGCGGCCTTCGGAGGTCGGCAGGACCGTGAGACCCTCGAACTCACAACGGTGCTCCCTTCCGAGGAGCGCCCCCATCATCTCGTCAACGAGGTCGTCGATGTAGAGAAGTTCGAGCTCCACTGCGGGGTCGTTGACCTGAATGGGGAGGTCGTTCGCTATGTTGTTGCAGAAGGTTGCGACGGCCGAGTTGTAGTTCGGACGGCACCACTTGCCGTAGAGGTTCGGGAAGCGATAGACTAGGACTTTTGCTCCGGTGTCGGCACCATACTGCAGGAACAGGTCCTCACCGGCCTTCTTGCTGCGGCCATACTCGCTGTTGCCGAAGCGGCCTGTGAGACTGGCCTGCTGGGAACTGGAGAGCATCACAGGGCAGGCGTTGCCGTGCTTTTTGAGCGTGTCGAGGAGAGTGGAGGCAAAACCGAAATTGCCTTTCATAAACTCCCCGGTGTCCTTAGGGCGGTTCACTCCTGCGAGGTTGAAGACGAAGTCGCACTCGGCGCACCACGCTTCGAGCTGCTCGGGAGCGCTGTCGATGTCGTACTCGAAGACCTCATCGATGGACGGCGTACCCTCACTTCCCTGCCCTGCGGCTGCAAGGCCATACCAGCGGGCTTTGCCCTCGCTGATGTTCCCAAGCTGCGCGCAGAGGTTCTTTCCCACGAAACCCTTTGCTCCTGTTACGAGAATTTTCATAAATCCAACTGCTTAAAAGCCTTGGGGCCGGTTACTCTGAGCGGTAATCTCTTGCCTTTGCTCTTGGCTGAAGGCCGAGGTCCTCACGGATGAAGTTGAGCTTCAAGAGCAGCTCCTTCATCCCTTCGACATCCAGCCTGCGGGTGTTGTGTGAGTGGTATTCCTCCACCTGCTCCACCTTGTGGTCGCCGTTCGTGAAGAACTTGTCGTAGTTGAGGTCGCGAGTGTCGCACGGGATGCGGTAGTAGCCGCCCATATCCACTGCCTTTGCCATCTCCTCGCGGGTGACGAGGGTCTCGTAGAGTTTCTCGCCGTGACGAGTTCCGATGACTTTGACTTCGGTCTCGCCGTACTTGGGGTCAATCCTGGCGTAGGTCTGCTTGAGGGCCTCGGCTAGGGTTTCGAGGGTGGCGGCGGGGGCTTTCTGGACGAAGAGGTCGCCGTTTTCGCCGTGGGTGAAGGCGTAGATGACGAGGTCCACCGCGTCGTCTAGCGTCATCATAAACCGGGTCATATTCGGGTCGGTGATGGTGATCGGCTTGCCTTCCATCATCTGCTCAACCCAGAGCGGAATCACTGAACCTCTGCTTGCCATCACATTGCCGTATCTTGTGCAGCAGATTGTTGTCTTCGCATTTTTTCCGAGGGCGCGGCCCTGGGCGATGGCGACTTTTTCCATCATCGCCTTGGAGATGCCCATTGCGTTGATGGGGTATGCGGCCTTGTCGGTGGAGAGAACCACTACGTTCTTCACTCCGTGTGCTATTGCGCTGAGAAGCACGTTGTTCGTCCCCTCGACATTGGTCCTCACGGCTTCCATCGGGAAGAACTCGCAGGAAGGGACCTGCTTGAGGGCGGCGGCGGAGAAGATATAGTCAACTCCTTCCATAACGAAGTCGACGGAGGCGCGGTCGCGGACGTTGCCGATGAAGAATTTCACCTTGTGGGCAACTTCGGGGCGGTTGGCCTGGAGGAAATGGCGCATATCGTCCTGCTTCTTTTCGTCGCGGGAGAAGATGCGGATTTCCTTTATGTCGGAGTCGAGAAAACGCCTCAGGACTGCATTGCCGAAGCTTCCGGTGCCTCCGGTTATAAGGAGAGTTTTGTCTTGAAAGATAGACATAATATGTTAAGATTTAATTGTTAGCTTGTGTGGGGGGATAGTCAATTTTTGACTATAGGCACTTAGTCCCGTCTGAAAATGTCCCTCGTGTAAACCTTTTCCTGAACGTCGTCGAGGCACTCCTCGTAGCGGTTGGCTATGATGGCGTTGCTGCGGGTCTTGAACGCAGAGAGGTCGTTCACTACCTCGGAGCCGAAGAAAGTGGTGCCGTTTTCGAGGGTGGGTTCGTAGACTATCACCTCGGCGCCTTTGGCTTTTATGCGCTTCATTATGCCCTGGATGGCGCTCTGGCGGAAGTTGTCGCTGTTGCTCTTCATCGTGAGGCGATAGACCCCTATTACGCACTTGTGCTCCTTGGCGGAGTCCCACTGGCCGTTTTCGTAGGAATAGTAGCCGGCTTTGCGCAGGACCGCGTCGGCAATGTAGTCTTTCCTCGTGCGGTTGCTCTCCACTATGGCGCCTATTAGGTTCTCAGGGACGTCGGCGTAGTTGGCGAGGAGCTGCTTGGTGTCTTTCGGGAGGCAGTAGCCGCCGTAGCCGAAGGACGGGTTGTTGTAGTGGGTGCCGATGCGGGGGTCGAGGCAGACGCCTTTGATGATTTCGGCGGTGTCGAGGCCCTTCATCTCGGCATAGGTGTCGAGTTCGTTGAAGTAGCTGACGCGGAGGGCGAGGTAGGTGTTGGCGAAAAGCTTCACGGCTTCGGCTTCCTTCATTCCCATAAAGAGCGTGTCAATCTGGGGTTTGAGGGCGCCTTCCTGAAGAAGGGCTGCGAAGGTGCGGGCGTACTCCCGAGCCTCAGGGTTGCCAATTGAGGCTATGGCAGCGTTCTCCTCGTCCCATTTGGCGTTGCGCTCTGCTGGGAGGACCTCCGGGTAGCCCACTATTATGCGGGAGGGGTAGAGGTTGTCGTAGAGGGCTTTGCTTTCGCGGAGGAACTCCGGGGAGAAGAGCAGGTTGAATTTCTTGCCTGCGAGGGCCGGGTCCGTGAGGTATTTGAGGGCGTACTTGACGTAGAGGCTGCGGGTGTAGCCGACGGGGATGGTGGATTTTATGACCATCACGGCGTCGGGGTTCACGCTGAGGACTAGGTTCACCACGTCCTCGATGCAGTGGGTGTCGAAGTAGTTCTTCTGCGGGTCGTAGTTGGTAGGGGCCGCGATGACTACGAAGTCCGCGTCCCTGTAGGCTGCGGCGCCGTCGAGGGTGGCGGTGAGGTTGAGCTTGCTTGGCTTTCCCGTTTTTTCCCAGTCGCCGAACTCGCCCCTGAAGTATTTTTCTATGTATTCGTCCTGGATGGGGCTTTCGCGGCGGTTGATTTTATCGACTTTCTCCGGGATTATGTCCACAGCGGTCACCTTGTGATGCTGCGAAAGGAGCGTGGCGATGCTTAGGCCCACATAGCCTGTGCCCGCAACCGCAATCTGAATGTCACTGAATTGCCTCATACTGTGAGTGTGTCTATTGTGTATTTGGTTATTAGCTGAGTGAGTGCTGAAAGTTGCCTTGGAAGGCCCCCCGGGAGGGGGATTTTGGGAGCGGAGAGCACAAAAAAATCTATTCACCCCGTCACTTCTGACAGGGCGAACAGACACTCAGCTCTTTGACTTAACAGCACCAGTTTTCTGTGCGTCCGACTCGGGATTTTCCGTAAAAATCCGCAAATCCACAAATTTAAGAAGAATCCCGCTCTTTTACAAGAGGTTATTCTTGCTTGGTTGCCTGCCGGGGGTTACTTCTCGGCAGACTTTTCTTCAATTAGTTCCAGTTCTGTTGGTGGGATATACGCCGTCGCAACCCACACCACGTCCGATATGCTGATGAGAACTCTCTTGCTCTTTTTCATCCTCACGACATTCCCTTCCGCGCCGGCAAACGGCCCGGTGGTTATCCGGACGCGGTCGCCAATCTTGAGCACCGGCGGCTCCGTCATAATGATCGGAGCCTCCTCGGCTGCCTCGCAGATGCGGATGAACAGGTCCATATCCGAGTCCCTCACCACAAGAGGATGCCCGTCCGCGCGAGAGCGCATAAGGTAAACTTTGCCGCCGAGGGGGCTCCTGGGGAGGTATTCTTCAACCCCGCTCCGGGAAACCCTGACGAAAAGAAGGTTGGTCACAACCGGGGGAACGAAGGCGCGGATGCCCGCTTCCTGAAGCACTGGAGCGACAGAGGCCGCGCGCACATAACGAAGGTTAAGCACGTACCATTTTATTTCGTTTGAGTCGGTCTTTTCCACGGTTTCAGTTTTTCTCTTTCAGCACATCCCGTTAGCGCTCACGGAGCGCTAAGGGAAGACAAAGTTACAAATTAAAATCCGACTTTCCTCGCCCCGAAGGCATAATTTTTCCGCCCTATTCACCCCCCCCGTAAGAGATTATGCTACAACACTTTACAAAAATAGTGGCCGCCCGAATGGGCAGCCACTATTTCTTATGTAATGTTTCAATTAAAACATATCCGGATCTGAGTTCTGTGCAGGAGCCTCGGCCGGAGCTTCCGGTGCTGCAGGGGCCTCCTCGTTCCGAGGACGGCGGTCGTCGCGGCGAGGACCACGGTCCCCACGGCGGTCGTCACGCCCGCCTCTACGGTCATCGCGGCCGCCTCTGCGGTCGTCACGGCCTCCACGGCGGTCATCCCTGCGGTCTCCCCTTTCTGGCCTAGGCTTACGCTCAGGCTCAACATATCCCTCAGGCTTTTCGATGAGGGCCCTGCGGCTAAGACGCATCTTGCCGGTCTTGGCGTCGATTTCGAGGAGTTTCACGTCCACCTCGTCGCCGACGTTCAGAACGTCCTCAACCTTCTCGGTCTTCTTCCAGTCAAGCTCGCTGATGTGGAGAAGTCCTTCCTTGCCAGGGAGAATCTCCACGAAGGCGCCGAACTCGAGGATGGAAACCACCTTTCCGTGGTAAACCTTGCCAACCTCAGGCACTGCGCAGATGCCGTTGATCCACTCCAGAGCCTTGTCCATGCACTCCTTGTTGTCGCCGAAGATGTCCACAACACCCTCGCTGACGCCGTTGTTCTGCTCCTCCGTGATTGTGACGGTTGTGCCGGTCTCCCTCTGAATCTTCTGGATGACCTCGCCGCCCTTTCCGATGATGGCGCCGATGAACTCGCCCGGCACCCTGATCTGGACAAGACGCGGAACGAACGGCTTGTAGTCTGCACGCGGCTCGCTGATGGTCTTCATCATCTCGCCCATAATGTGCATCCTGCCCTGGCGTGCCTGCTCGAGTGCCTTTGCGAGCACTTCGTATGAAAGTCCGTCCACCTTGATGTCCATCTGGGTGGCGGTGATTCCGTCTTTAGTTCCCGTGACCTTGAAGTCCATATCTCCGAGGTGGTCCTCGTCGCCGAGGATGTCGGTGAGGATTGCGTAACGCTCGTTAGGCTTCTCGGCGTCGGTGATGAGGCCCATCGCAACACCTGCAACAGGTTTCTTGATCTTCACGCCGGCGTCCATAAGCGCGAGGCAGCCTCCGCAGACGCTCGCCATTGAGGATGAGCCGTTGGACTCGAGGATGTCGGACACAACCCTGATTGCATAAGGGTTCTCCGGTGCAAGCGGAACCATCGGCTTTAGTGCCCTCCACGCGAGGTTGCCGTGACCGATTTCACGCCTTCCTACGCCTCTCTGGGCCTTTGCCTCGCCGGTTGAGAACGGCGGGAAGTTATAGTGGAGAACGAACTGCTCGGTTCCCTGAACCAGCACCTCGTCCAGCTCTTTCATATCCATCTTCGTTCCGAGGGTGACAGTCGCAAGGGACTGGGTCTCGCCGCGGGTGAAAATTGCGCTTCCGTGTGCGCAAGGGAGGTAGCCCACCTCGCACCAGATAGGACGGACCTCGGTGGTGTGGCGGCCGTCAAGACGGATGCCCTCGTCGAGGATGAGGTTTCTCATTGCGGCTTTTTCCACAGCGTGATAGTAGCGGTCCACCATCATCTGCTTCTCTTCCCTCTCCTCCTCAGGAATGGTCTGCATAAACTCTTCCTTGATGGCGTCGAAGGCGTCTGAGCGCGCGTGCTTGTCCTGGCCGGACTTTGCGACAGCGTAGCATTTGTCGTAGCAGAATGCCTCAACTGCCTTTTTGAGCTCCTCGTCGTTCACCTCGTGGCAGTAAGTCCTCTTTACACTCTTGCCGCACTCCTCGGTGAGTTCCATCTGCACTTTGCAGTGCTTCTTGATTTCCTCGTGCGCGAATTTGATTGCCTCAAGCATATCCTTCTCGCTCACTTCCTTCATCTCGCCCTCGACCATCATAATGTTGTCGTAGGTTGCGGCAACCATAAGGTCGATGTCGGCGTTCTCCATTTCGGAGAAGTTAGGGTCAATCTTGAACTCTCCGCCGATGCGGACAACCCTTACCTCGGAGATAGGGCCGCCGAACGGGATGTCGCTGACTGCGAGGGCCGCTGAAGCGGCGAGTCCTGCAAGCGCATCCGGCTGGATGTCTTTCTCGGCTGAAATGAGTGAAATCTGCACATATACCTCAGCGTGGAAGTCCTCCGGGAACAGCGGCCTGAGGGCCCTGTCCACAAGGCGTGCGGTGAGGATTTCGGCGTCGGTGGCCTTTCCTTCCCTCTTCATAAATCCGCCCGGGAAACGTCCTGCTGCATAGAATTTTTCTTTGTAGTCCACCTGGAGCGGCATAAAGTCCACGTCGTCTTTTGCGTCCTTGGCTGCCACTACGGTTGCAAGCAGCATCGTGCCGCCCATCTTGACCACTACTGCGCCGTCGGCCTGTTTTGCAAGCTTTCCGGTCTCAATCTCGATTACCCTTCCGTCAGATAATTCGATTTTTTTGTTGATAATGTTCATTAATTCTGTTTTTCAACCTGCCTCCCCCGATGGGAGCCGATTAGTAATACTTGTGCTTCGTACTTTCACATATATGTTGGTTCCGGGCACCGTCGCAGGTTGACGTTGTGAACGCTGCCGGGATTGACTGCAAAAACGCGGTCTTAACCTCGCTGAGAGACTAAAACCACATTCAAAAAAAACGGAGGGCGTCCAAAAAGCCTTTTGCGGCCATTCGGGTCACCCCCCTTCGTGTGAGGTTCGCTATCGACGGAGTCCAAGCTCTTTGACGATAGCCCTGTATCTCTCGATGTCAATTTCCTTGAGGTAGTCAAGTACACGACGTCTTTTACCTACGAGCTTCAACAGTGAACGACGGGTTGCGTAGTCCTTCTTGTTGTTTTTGAGGTGCTCTGTGAGGTGAGCGATACGGTAGGAGAACAGCGCTACCTGGCTCTCAGGCGAGCCGGTGTCGGTGTTGGACTTTCCGTATTTCGCGAAAATCTCCTGCTTTTTCTCTGGTGCCAAATATTCAGCCATTTGAAAAAAGTTTAGATTGTTAATAATACAGTAACACTTCGGGCCACGGTCTGTAGGCCAAAAGCGGCGACAAAGGTACTACTAAATTTTTAACTTGCCAAAGAAAAGATATACAAAAATCCCCGAAAATTAGACACTTTCGGGGATATTCATTTTTGCTTTGTGGAGGGGCCTGAGCCCCGGGGCCATTAGGATGTGAGACGATTGTGCCCCACTTTGCCCTTAGAGCGTTGCCAGCAGCTCCCGGTATTTAGGCAGCGGCCAGAGGTCGTCGTCGATAATCATCTCCAGGGAGTCGATGTGCTCGCGGATTTCGTTCATAGAGGCGCGGACCTCGTTCTCGTAGCCCTTCGCGCGCTCAGGGATGTCCGGGATGCGGTTCAGACGGTGGCGATCCTTGGTCATCTTCGCGGAAGCCGTGCGGATGGCGTTCACGTGGCTGATGATTTCCTTCAGGGTGCTGATTTCGTCCTTTGCGAGGTCGTCGAGCTCCTTCGGGAACACCTCGTTGATGCCCTTGATGTTCTCGATGAGGACGTTCTGGTAGCGGATGGCGGTCGGGATGATGTGGTTCGCGGCCATATCGGCTATTACCCTGGACTCAATCTGGACTTTCTTCAAGAAAATCTCGTTCTTGATTTCGTAGCGGGCGTTGAGCTCCGTGTCGTTGAAGACTCCGAAACGCTTGAAGAGCGCTGTGTTCTCCTCCCTGAGGTACTCCTTGAAGGCCTCGGTCACGTTGTTGGCGCTGCGAAGTCCCCTCTTTCCGGCCTCGGCAATCCACTCGTCGCTGTAGCCGTTGCCCTCGAAGCGGATGTTCTTCGAAGCGATGATGAACTGGCGGATGACCTGGAGGATGGCCTCGTCCTTCTTCACTCCACCTTCAACGAGCTTGTCCACGGCCTCTCTGAACTCGGTAAGTTCCTCTGCCACAGCGGTGTTCAGGACAATCATCGGCATTGAGCAGTTGGTGGAGGAGCCGGCTGCGCGGAACTCGAACCTGTTGCCGGTGAAGGCGAAAGGAGAGGTGCGGTTGCGGTCGGTGTTGTCCACGAGAATCTCAGGGATTTTGCCGATGTCGAGCTTGATTTCGGTCTTCTCGTCAGGCGAGAGCTTCTTGTCGTTGATTTTCGCCTCGATGTTGTCCAGGATGGCGTTGAGTGTGGCTCCTGTGAACACGGACATAATTGCAGGAGGTGCCTCGTTGCCGCCCAGACGATGCGAGTTGGTCTCCGACGCGATTGAAGCCATAATCAGGGAACCGTAGTCGGCTGCGGCCTTCAGTGCGCAGACATAGAAGGCGAGGAACTGCATATTGCTCTTCGGTGTGTGGCCCGGGGCGAGGAGGTTCTGTCCGCTCTCGGTTGCGAGAGACCAGTTGCAGTGCTTGCCGCTTCCGTTGATGCCTGCGAAAGGTTTTTCGTGGAAAAGGACCTTGAGGTGGTGCTTTCCGGCGATTTTTCTCATCAGCGACATCAGAAGGAGGTTGTGGTCCACTGCGACGTTGGCTTCCTCGAACTGAGGGGCGCACTCGAACTGGTTAGGGGCGACCTCGTTGTGGCGGGTCTTGACCGGGATGCCGAGCCTGTAGGAGGCGTCCTCGAAGTCCTTCATAAAGGCCTCGACCCTCTCCGGGATGGCTCCCCAGTAGTGGTCTTCAAGCTGCTGGTCCTTTGCGGCGGTGTGGCCCATAAGGGTGCGGCCGGTCTGCATAAGGTCGGGACGGGCGTTATAGAGGGCCTCGTCCACGAGGAAATATTCCTGTTCCCATCCGAGCGTAGGATAGACCCGTCCCACTTCCTTGTCGAAGAGAGAGCACACACCGACGGCGGAAGAGTCGATTGCGGCCATTGAGCGGAGGAGCGGGGTCTTGAAGTCCAGAGCCTCACCCGTATAGGAAACGAAAATGCTTGGGATACAAAGTGTTCCGTCGATTATGAATGCAGGAGATGAAGGGTCCCAGGCGCTGTAGCCGCGGGCCTCGAAGGTGTTGCGCAGTCCGCCGCTCGGGAAGGATGATGCGTCAGGTTCCTGCTGCGAGAGAAGGCTGCCGCTGAAGTACTCAAACGAGTCGCCGTCCAGATCCGGAGAGAGGAAGGCGTCGTGTTTCTCGGCGGTGGATCCGTTGAGAGGCTGGAACCAGTGGGTGTAGTGGGTTGCCCCGTGCTCCATAGCCCATACTTTCATTCCCTCGGCCACCTGGTCGGCGATGCTCCTGTCAATTCTCCGTCCGCTTTCAATCGCCTCGATCACTCTGTCATAGACGCCTTTGGAGAGGTAACGCCGCATCTGTGTGCGGGTGAACACGTCCTGTCCGAAAATCTCAGACTTGCAAGGTGCCGCTTTCTCCGGTTTCACCGAAGGCCTCGAGTGCATAATCCCGAGAGCCTCAAAACGCTGATTTCCCATAAAAATCTTTAGTTTTCGCCATCCCCCCCAAGAGGAGGAAAGCATATAAATATAATGAACACTACTTCTTCCGGGGCCATTCCCCCGAAAACCGACCGCAAAAGTAAGCTATTTTTCTCATACCCCCAAATTTTTAGGGGGTATATTTGAAAAATCACCCCAATTTTTCAAACACACCCCCTAAAAAGCAGGGACTAAAGGCAAAAATACAAGCCGCCAGGCGGCGACCATAGCCTTCAGCCGGCTATTTTGTCAAGCAGTTCAAGTACCTTATGGATTTCGCTGTAGGCCATAAAATCATCTT